>NZ_JBSFUB010000051.1:0-50567 GCF_053591575.1 Streptomyces altiplanensis
CGCGGGGCGCGCCGCCGCTGCGCCGGCCGCTCCCCGGGCGCCGTCCGCGCGGAGGAGCGCGAAAGTACGCGACCGGAGCCCTTCCACGCGGTGAGCCCGCGCCTGCGCTGCTCCTGCTCACCGGTGTCCGTCATCAGCGGGCATCGCGTACGGCTGTGCCCGTGCCCACAGCCTGTGGACAGCGAAGCGGACGCGCGAAACGCTGGCGTAGCATGACGAGAAATCGTCCGGTACCCCCTGCGGACTGGAACGGAAGGCCGTCCCCGCGTGAACGTGAACGCACCAAACGCAGCACATGAGCCCCTGGACGCCAGGGACCGCCCTGCCCGCCTCACCGTCGGCGTGGTCGGAGCCGGCCGGGTCGGCCCCGCGCTCGCCGCCGCGCTGCGGCTCGCGGGCCACCGCCCGGTCGCCGTCTCCGGCGTCTCGGACGCGTCCGTACGCAGGGCCGCCGCGCTCCTGCCCGACGTCCCGATCGTCACCCCCGCCGAGGTCCTGGCCCGTGCCGAGCTCGTCCTGCTGACCGTCCCCGACGACGCCCTGCCGGGCCTGGTGGAGGGCCTCGCCGAGACCGGCGCCGTCCGTCCGGGACAGCTGATCGTGCACACCTCGGGGCGGTACGGGACGGGCGTCCTCGCACCCGCCCTGCGCGCCGGCGCGCTGCCCCTCGCCCTGCACCCCGCCATGACGTTCACGGGAACGTCCGTGGACGTCCAGCGGCTGGCCGGCTGTTCCTTCGGCATCACCGCGCCCGATGAGCTGCGTCTCGCCGCCGAGGCCCTGGTCATCGAGATGGGCGGCGAGCCCGAGTGGGTCGCGGAAGAGGCGCGTCCGCTCTATCACGCGGCTCTCGCCCTCGGCGCGAACCACCTGGTCACCCTGGTCGCCCAGTCCATGGAGCTGCTCCGTACGGCAGGCGTCGGGGCCCCCGACCGGATGCTCGGCCCGCTCCTGGGCGCCGCCCTCGACAACGCCCTGCGCTCCGGCGACGCGGCCCTCACCGGACCCGTCGCGCGCGGCGACGCGGGAACGGTCGCCGCGCACGTCACGGAGCTCCGCAAGCACGCGCCGCAGACCGTCGCCGGATACCTCGCCATGGCCCGTACGACCGCCGACCGCGCCCTCGCGCACGGGCTGCTCAAACCGGAGCTCGCCGAGGACCTTCTGGACGTACTGGCCGACCGGGCCGGGACCGACGGGGCCGGGACCGACGGGGCCGGGACCGACGGGGCCGAGGGAGACGACCGATGAGCAGCACCTCCGAGACCTCGGAGACCTCCGGGGCCTTCCGGCTGGTCCCCACGCGCGAGGACCTCCAGCACGTCCTCGGCCAGTACGCCCCCGGCCGCTCCGGCGCCCCCGGCCGCACCGCCGTCGTCATGACCATGGGCGCCCTGCACGAGGGCCACGCGACGCTCGTCCGCGCCGCACGGGACCACGTGGGGCCCGAGGGCTTCGTCGTCGTCACCGTCTTCGTCAACCCGCTCCAGTTCGGCGCCGGCGAGGACCTCGACCGCTACCCCCGCACCCTGGACGCCGACCTCGCCCTCGCCGCACAGGCCGGTGCGAACGCCGTGTTCGCGCCGTCCGTGGACGAGGTCTACCCGGGCGGCGAGCCGCAGGTCCGTATCGCCGCCGGGCCGATGGGCGAACGCCTCGAAGGGGCGTCCCGCCCCGGCCACTTCGACGGCATGCTGACCGTCGTCGCGAAGCTGCTGCACCTGACCGGGCCCGACGCCGCCTTCTTCGGGCAGAAGGACGCCCAGCAGCTCGCCCTGATCCGCCGCATGGTGCGCGACCTGAACTTCCCCGTCGAGATCGTCGGCGTACCGACGGTCCGTGAGGACGACGGCCTGGCCCTGTCCAGCCGCAACCGCTACCTCTCGCCGGCCGAGCGCCGCACCGCGCTCGCCCTCTCCCGCGCGCTGTTCGCCGGCCGTGACCGGCTCGCCGCCCAGGAGGCACTGCACGCGCGCGCGACCGCTCTCGGCGGCCCGCACCCCGCCCGCGCCGCAGCCCTCGCGGCCGTCGGCGAGACACGCGCGGCGGCCGACGCGCACGCCGTCGAGCAGGCGGGCCACGCGGACCTGAGCGGTCCCGCGGCCGTCCGCGCGGCGGCATCCGCCGTCCTGGACACCGCCACGCGCTCCGACCCGCCGCTCACCCTCGACTACGTCGCCCTGGTGGACCCGTCCGACTTCACCGAGGTCCCCGACACCTACCGCGGCGACGCGGTCCTCGCCGTGGCCGCCAGGGTCGGCGCCACACGGCTGATCGACAACATCCCGCTGACCTTCGCCCACGGAGCCGGCGAAGACAGCGAAGACAGCGAAGACGGCCAGGACAGCGAGCAGGGAGCTTCGGCATGACCCGTACCGGTATACGGCTGAAGGCCCCCGCCCCCGGCTGGACCGTCGAGGCCGACGTCGTGGTCGTCGGCTCCGGCGTCGCCGGCCTCACCGCCGCCCTGCGCTGCACCGCCGCCGGCCTGCGCACGGTCGTCGTCACCAAGGCCCGCCTCGACGACGGCTCCACGCGCTGGGCGCAGGGCGGTATTGCCGCCGCCCTCGGCGACGGGGACACCCCGGAACAGCACCTGGACGACACGCTCGTCGCGGGCGCGGGCCTGTGCGACGAGGAGGCCGTGCGGACCCTGGTCACCGAGGGCCCGGACGCCGTACGCCGCCTGATCGACACCGGCGCCCTCTTCGACACCGACCCCGAATCGGGCGCCATCCAGCTCACCCGCGAGGGCGGCCACCACCGCCGCCGCATCGCCCACGCGGGCGGCGACGCGACCGGCGCGGAGATCTCCCGGGCGCTCGTCGAGGCGGTACGGTCCGCCTCTCTTCGTACGATCGAGAACGCCCTGGTCCTGGACCTGCTGACGGACCTCGACGGGCGCACGGCGGGCGTCACCCTGCACGTCATGGGCGAGGGCCAGCACGACGGCGTCGGCGCCGTCCGGGCCCCGGCCGTCGTCCTCGCCACCGGCGGCATGGGGCAGGTCTTCTCGGCCACCACCAACCCGTCCGTCTCGACGGGCGACGGCGTCGCGCTCGCCCTGCGCGCCGGTGCGGAGGTCTCGGACCTCGAATTCGTCCAGTTCCACCCCACCGTGCTCTTCCTGGGCGCCGACGCGGAGGGCCAGCAGCCGCTGGTCTCCGAGGCGGTACGCGGCGAGGGCGCCCACCTGGTCGACGCGGACGGCGTGCGCTTCATGGTCGGGCAGCACGAACTGGCGGAGCTGGCCCCCCGCGACATCGTCGCCAAGGGCATCATGCGGCGGATGCGCGAGCAGGGCGCCGAGCACATGTACCTCGACGCCCGGCACTTCGGCGCCGAGATGTGGGAGTCCCGCTTCCCGACCATCCTGGCGGCCTGCCGCTCCCACGGCATCGACCCGGTCACCGAGCCGGTCCCGGTCGCCCCGGCGGCCCACTACGCGTCCGGCGGCGTACGGACGGACCTGCACGGCCGTACGACGGTCCCGGGCCTGTACGCGTGCGGCGAGGTGGCGTGCACGGGCGTGCACGGCGCGAACCGGCTCGCGTCCAACTCCCTCCTGGAGGGCCTGGTCTTCGCGGAACGCATCGCCGAGGACATCGCGGCCCGCCCCGCCGCCCCCGGCCCCGCCGTACGGAGCGAGGAGGCCCCCGGCCCGCTCCTCGACCCGGCCACCCGCATCGAGATCCAGCGGATCATGACGGCGGGCGCGGGAGTGCTCCGGTCGGCGGCCAGCCTCGACCACGCGGCGGACGCCCTGGAGGCCCTGTACCGCAGCGCGGCCGCCGAAGCGGACCGGGACCGGGACCCGGGGAACGGCGCCGACGGCACCAAGGACACCAAGGACACCAAGGACACGGAGCCCGGCGTCGACGCCTGGGAGGCCACCAACCTCCTCCTCGTCTCGCGCGTCCTGGTCGCCGCCGCCCGCGCGCGCGAGGAGACCCGCGGCTGCCACTGGCGCGAGGACCGTCCCGACCGCGACGACGACACCTGGCGCAGCCACCTCGTCGTACGGCTCACGCCCGGCCGCACCCTCGCCGTACACCGCACCGAATCCGCCTCATTCCCGCCCGTACACCTCCCGAGGGAGCAGTAACCGTGAGTACGCCCGACAACCCCCAGCTCCTGCCGACCGCGTCCGGCGGCTGCGGCGACTCCTGCGGCTGCGAAGGCGACGGGACGGAGGCGACGTACGAACTCGACACCGCCGAGTGCGGCCTCGACCCCGATCTCGTCCAGCTCCTCGTCGCGGCGGGCCTCGACCCCGTCGAGGTCGAGGACGTCGCGAACGTCGCCCTGGCCGAGGACCTCGCCCACGGCCCCGACGTCACCACCGTCGCGACCGTCCCCGAGGACGCCGTCGCGACCGGCGACTTCACGGCCCGCGAGGCCGGCACCGTCGCGGGCCTGCGCGTCGCCGAAGCGGTCCTGTCCATCGTCTGCACGGACGAGTTCGAGGTCGAGCGGCACGTCGAGGACGGCGACCGCGTCGAGGCCGGGCAGAAGCTGATCAGCGTCACCACCCGCACCCGCGACCTGCTCACCGGCGAGCGCAGCGCGCTCAACCTGCTGTGCCGCCTGTCGGGCATCGCGACCGCCACCCGCGCGTGGGCGGACGCTCTGGAGGGCACGGGCGCCAAGGTCCGCGACACCCGCAAGACGACGCCCGGCCTGCGCGCCCTGGAGAAGTTCGCGGTCCGCTGCGGCGGCGGCGTCAACCACCGCATGTCCCTCTCGGACGCGGCGCTCGTCAAGGACAACCACGTGGTCGCGGCGGGCGGTGTGGCCGAGGCGTTCACGCTCGTGCGCAAGGCGTTCCCCGAGGTCCCCATCGAGGTCGAGGTCGACACGCTCGCCCAGGTCACCGAGGTCCTGGAGGCGGGCGCCGACCTGATCCTCCTGGACAACTTCACCCCGGAGCAGACCGCCGAGGCGGTCGCTCTCGTGAACGGCCGCGCGACCCTCGAATCCTCCGGCCGCCTCACCCTGGAGAACGCCCGCGCGTACGCGGACACGGGCGTCGATTACCTCGCCGTCGGGGCTCTCACGCACTCCTCCCCGATCCTCGACATCGGCCTCGACCTGCGCGAGGCGGAGTAACCCATGCTGCTCACCATCGACGTCGGCAACACGCACACCGTCCTCGGCCTGTTCGACGGGGAGGAGATCGTCGAGCACTGGCGCATCTCCACCGACGCCCGCCGCACGGCTGACGAGCTCGCCGTACTCCTCCAGGGCCTGATGGGCATGCACCCGCTCCTCGGCGACGAACTGGGCGACGGCATCGAGGGCATCGCGATCTGCTCCACCGTCCCGTCCGTCCTGCACGAGCTGCGCGAGGTGACCCGCCGCTACTACGGCGACGTCCCGGCCGTGCTCGTCGAGCCGGGCATCAAGACGGGCGTGCCGATCCTGATGGACAACCCGAAGGAGGTCGGCGCGGACCGCATCATCAACGCGGTCGCGGCGGTCGAGCTCTACGGCGGCCCGGCGATCGTCGTGGACTTCGGCACGGCGACGACGTTCGACGCGGTGTCGGCGCGCGGCGAGTACACGGGTGGCGTCATCGCCCCGGGCATCGAGATCTCGGTCGAGGCGCTCGGCGTCAAGGGAGCCCAGCTGCGCAAGATCGAGCTGGCCCGCCCCCGCAGCGTGATCGGCAAGAACACCGTCGAGGCCATGCAGTCGGGCATCGTGTACGGCTTCGCGGGCCAGGTCGACGGTGTCACGCAGCGCATGGCGCGCGAGCTCGTGGGCCCCGACGGCGACCCGGACGACGTGACCGTCATCGCGACGGGCGGCCTGGCCCCGATGGTGCTCGGCGAGTCCTCGGAGATCGACGAGCACGAACCGTGGCTGACCCTGATCGGCCTGCGCCTGGTGTACGAGCGCAACGTCGCCCGGATGTGACGCCGGGCGGAGGTGAGGCCGGGCCGGGCGGAGGTGACGTCGCCCGGAGGTGACGCCGGGCGGGTGCGACCGCGGAAAGGCCGTCCGGCGCGCCGTCATACATGCATTAAGCAGATTGTGTCTGTTTAGTGCGTATTGTCACTGCATGCCCACGCCATACGGTTCCCGTGGCGGCATGGCGTTCGGCGCGGACGAGCTGCGTGTGCTCCGACGCGCCCTCGCCATCGCCCTCCATCCCGCGTCACTGTCCGACGAAGACGTCCAGGACTGCCTGCGCCTCGCCGGCACCCTGGACGAGGCGGTCCGCGAGGCGGGCCGGCTGCGCGCGTTCCTCCTCGCCGACCTCGCCCGATACCGCGCCGCACTCCCCGCGGCCGCCAGCGGCTACCTGGGGCTGCTCCAGGACGCCCTGGCCACCGGCTACCAGCCGACCCCCGACGACCTCGTGGCGCTGCGCACCCTGCGCGGCATGCCGGCCGGCGAGCTGCTCCACGACCACTGCCGGGCCATCGTGGAACAGTCCGTACGGGCCCGCCTGGCCGGCCGCAGCGACGCGCCCCTCCCGCGCGCCCGGCTGCTGGCCATCGCCGGCGGCCGCGCCACGGCCGACGACGAACCGTCGAAGCCCAGGGGCCCGTCGCCGGGACGCGAGCCCGCGCAGCGTCCGACGCCGAAGCCTTCCGAGGTGTTCCCGCCCCGCAGGCGCCCCGCGCCCCCGCGGGAGCGAAGGGTGGCGGGGTAGCTACCCTGGACGGCATGGACTACGTTTCCGCGCTCCTGCCCCCCGTGGTGATGGCCGCGTTCTTCATCGCCCTGGTCACCACGATCGTCAAGACGCAGGGCGGCTCCAACAAGGCCAAGGAAGACGCGGCCGTGGACGCCACCCTCGCCCGCGCCGAGTCCGCCCGGCAGGCGGGAACCCCCAAGACCGGCGGCGCCTGACCCCGCCCGCCCCGCACTTCACCAGGGCGTACGACTCGTTTCGAGCCGTACGCCCTTTTCGCTGCGCAAATAACCTGCCATTACCGATATTTCCTACTATGGTGGCGCTGTGCCTCGCCAATTGGGAGAGCTGGAAGACGCCGTCATGACGCGCGTGTGGCAGTGGAACCGACCGGTCACCGTCCGGGAAGTCCTCGAGGACCTTCAGAAGGAACGGTCCATCGCCTACACCACGGTCATGACCGTAATGGACAATCTCCATCAGAAGGGCTGGGTGCGCAGGGAAGTCGACGGCCGTGCCTATCGATATACGGCCGTGTCCACCCGGGCCGCCTACTCGGCCGCACTGATGAACGAAGCCTGGTCGACGAGTGACAACCCCGCGGCGGCTCTTGTCGCGTTCTTCGGCATGATGTCGGCGGAGCAGCGCGAAGCCCTTCAGGACGCGATGCGCGTCGTTCAGCGCGACGATCCCGCGACCGATCCCGCAACTGATACGGCAACCGGACCGGCAGAGGGTGACGAGAGCCCCGGCGCTCCGGG
The DNA here is from genome assembly GCF_053591575.1 of Streptomyces altiplanensis. Classification (NCBI taxonomy): domain Bacteria; kingdom Bacillati; phylum Actinomycetota; class Actinomycetes; order Kitasatosporales; family Streptomycetaceae; genus Streptomyces; species Streptomyces altiplanensis. Next base: position 7,405 of record NZ_JBSFUB010000051.1, read on the forward strand.
GCGATAGCGTCCAGGTATGTCTTCAGAGCTAAAAGCCATCACCGTCCGGCGGGCGAGGACCAGTGATGTGCCGTCCGTACGCCGCCTCGTGGACACGTACGCGCAGAAGCGGATCCTGCTCGACAAAGCGAACGTGACCCTTTACGAGGACATCCAGGAGTTCTGGGTCGCCGAACGCGACGAGGACGGGGCCGTGGTCGGCTGCGGTGCGCTGCACGTGATGTGGGAAGACCTCGCCGAAGTCCGCACTCTCGCCGTGGACCCGTCCTTCAAGGGCGCCGGAGTCGGACATCACGTGCTGGACAAGCTGCTCCAGACCGCCCGCTGGCTCGGTGTGCGCAAGGTTTTCTGTCTCACCTTCGAAGTCGAGTTCTTCATCAAGCACGGCTTCGTGGAGATCGGAGAGGCGCCGGTCGACGGAGATGTCTACAGCGAGCTGCTGCGTTCCTATGACGAGGGTGTAGCAGAGTTCCTCGGTCTCGAACGAGTGAAGCCGAACACCTTGGGCAACAGCCGGATGCTTCTGCACCTGTGATCGACAGAAGCGGTCAGATCCCTATGTCCGAAACGCGCACGTTTCCCGTCTTCTTGAGGTACTGAACCTCCTCCGGGGGTTTGTGTTTTCCAGGGAAAAGCGGTTTCCTTTCCGCGTACTGCATTTTCGATGAAAGGAAATCCGGTGGCACAGAAGGTTCAGGTCCTTCTTGTCGATGACCTCGACGGCGTCGAGGCGGACGAGACCGTGACGTTCGCTCTGGACGGCAAGACCTACGAGATCGACCTCACCACCGCGAACGCGGACAAGCTCCGTAGCTTGCTCGACCCGTACACCAAGAGCGGCCGGCGCACCGGTGGCCGTGCGGCTTCGGGCCGTGGCAAGACGCGCGCGGCCGCGGGCGGCAACCAGAACACCGCCGAGATCCGTAAGTGGGCCAAGGCCAACGGTTACAACGTGAATGACCGCGGCCGCGTCCCGGCCGACATCCGTGAGGCCTACGAGAAGGCCAACGGCTGAGCATTCGCGTGAGCGGAATTCGCACGCAACAACTGGGCCCGGTGGCATTCCGTCGCCGCCGTGCTCACGAGTCGTACGAGATCGGGTGTTTCCCCACGGCATCCGAGCCCGGCGAAGGCCGGCAGCGTCGGTTCCACCTCGTGCCGCGGCTCGGGGGGCCGCAGCCAGACGGCGGCCCCCTGCGACCCGTCGCCCGGTGATCCGCCGCTCCGCCGGCCGGCCCACCCCGGCGGCGAGGGCGCGGTCATCTGCCCGCCCGCGCCGATCGCGCGCAGATCCAGGGCGACGCCGCCCCACTCCAGCCAGTCGAGCAGCCCGGGCAGTTCCTCGGCGCTCCCCGCGGCCACCAGCAGCCGCATCCGCCGCCCTCCGAGCGCGACGGGACCCGTGAGCCCCGCGTGACGCCGCAGTACGGCGAAACCAGCGTCCTCGGGCAGCTCCAGCACGTCGAAGCGGAGCCCCGTCAGCAGCCGGACCGGCAGGCCCTCCGTGGCGGCCGGTGCGGAGGCCCAGCCGAGTTCGTGCTCGTACCACTGTGCGACGCCGTCCCCGGGCGGCAGGGGCAGCGGTGTGCGCGGCGGCGGAACCGTGGGCGTCATGTCCGGACCAACTGCCGAAGCGCTCCGAAGTTACGCTGCGTACCCGTCCGGGTGCGCTGCGTTGCCTCCGCGGGGGCGTGCGGAGGCATTCGGCGGCGCAAAGATGTTCGCCCATAGCTGAGGGAACCAGCGCGCGCCGCATGGAGTGTCAGTGCTTGCGGGTAAGACATCCCTAGTGGGAAGGGGCGACACGCTGGCCGGAGCGTCTCACGTTCGCCATCGGCGTAGTGGATGAACGGGTATCTGCTTGGCCTGCGGGAACATCGTCTCGCACCATCAGGTTGGAGCAGTTGTCGGCTGTTCGGGGCAGGAGGCCAAGGACGGGTGTCGGCAGTTGGAATGAGCTGTCCTGCCCAGCGGGACTAGCATGCGGAAGGACAGGGAGGGGACCGACCCCTAACTGCCTGACCGCTCTGAGGAGCGATTAACGATGTTCGAGAGGTTCACCGACCGCGCGCGGCGGGTTGTCGTCCTGGCTCAGGAAGAAGCCCGGATGCTCAACCACAACTACATCGGCACCGAGCACATCCTCCTGGGCCTTATCCACGAGGGTGAGGGTGTCGCCGCTAAGGCCCTGGAGAGCCTCGGGATTTCGCTCGAGGCGGTCCGCCAGCAGGTGGAGGAGATCATCGGTCAGGGCCAGCAGGCTCCGTCCGGTCACATCCCCTTCACCCCCCGTGCCAAGAAGGTCCTGGAGCTGTCGCTCCGCGAGGCTCTTCAGCTCGGCCACAACTACATCGGTACGGAGCACATCCTGCTCGGCCTGATCCGCGAGGGCGAGGGCGTCGCAGCCCAGGTCCTCGTGAAGCTGGGTGCCGATCTGAACCGGGTGCGGCAGCAGGTCATCCAGCTGCTCTCCGGCTACCAGGGCAAGGAGACCGCCGCCGCCGGCGGCCCGGCCGAGGGCACGCCCTCGACCTCCCTCGTCCTGGACCAGTTCGGCCGCAACCTGACGCAGGCCGCCCGCGAATCCAAGCTCGACCCGGTCATCGGGCGCGAGAAGGAGATCGAGCGGGTCATGCAGGTGCTGTCCCGCCGTACCAAGAACAACCCGGTCCTCATCGGCGAGCCCGGCGTCGGAAAGACGGCGGTCGTCGAGGGCCTGGCGCAGGCGATCGTCAAGGGCGAGGTGCCCGAGACCCTCAAGGACAAGCACCTCTACACCCTCGACCTCGGCGCGCTCGTCGCCGGTTCCCGCTACCGCGGTGACTTCGAGGAGCGCCTGAAGAAGGTCCTGAAGGAGATCCGCACCCGCGGCGACATCATCCTGTTCATCGACGAGCTCCACACCCTGGTGGGTGCGGGCGCCGCCGAGGGCGCGATCGACGCGGCTTCGATCCTGAAGCCGATGCTCGCCCGTGGTGAGCTCCAGACCATCGGTGCGACGACGCTCGACGAGTACCGCAAGCACCTCGAGAAGGACGCCGCGCTGGAGCGCCGCTTCCAGCCGATCCAGGTGGCGGAGCCTTCCCTCCCCCACACGATCGAGATCCTCAAGGGCCTGCGCGACCGCTACGAGGCGCACCACCGCGTCTCCATCACGGACTCGGCGCTGGTCGCGGCGGCCACCCTGGCCGACCGCTACATCTCGGACCGCTTCCTGCCGGACAAGGCGATCGACCTGATCGACGAGGCCGGTTCCCGGATGCGCATCCGCCGGATGACCGCACCGCCGGACCTCCGTGAGTTCGACGAGAAGATCGCCGGTGTCCGCAGGGACAAGGAGTCCGCGATCGACTCGCAGGACTTCGAGAAGGCGGCCTCTCTTCGCGACAAGGAGAAGCAGCTCCTCGCGGCCAAGACCAAGCGCGAGAAGGAGTGGAAGGCCGGCGACATGGACGTCGTCGCCGAGGTGGACGAGGAACTGATCGCGGAGGTCCTGGCCACGGCCACGGGCATCCCGGTCTTCAAGCTCACCGAGGAGGAGTCCTCCCGCCTGCTGCGCATGGAGGACGAGCTCCACAAGCGCGTCATCGGCCAGAAGGACGCCATCAAGGCCCTCTCGCAGGCGATCCGCCGTACGCGAGCCGGTCTGAAGGACCCGAAGCGCCCCGGTGGCTCGTTCATCTTCGCCGGTCCGTCCGGTGTCGGTAAGACCGAGCTTTCCAAGACGCTCGCCGAATTCCTCTTCGGCGACGAGGACGCGCTGATCTCCCTCGACATGTCGGAGTTCAGCGAGAAGCACACGGTTTCCCGCCTCTTCGGTTCTCCCCCCGGTTACGTGGGATACGAAGAGGGCGGACAGCTCACCGAGAAGGTGCGCCGCAAGCCGTTCTCCGTCGTTCTCTTCGACGAGGTCGAGAAGGCCCACCCCGATATCTTCAATTCCCTGCTCCAGATTCTGGAAGACGGTCGCCTGACCGACTCCCAGGGCCGGGTCGTGGACTTCAAGAACACGGTCATCATCATGACGACCAACCTCGGGACCCGGGACATCTCCAAGGGCTTCAACCTGGGCTTCGCGGCCCAGGGCGACGTCAAGACCGGTTACGAGCGGATGAAGAACAAGGTCAACGAAGAGCTCAAGCAGCACTTCCGCCCCGAGTTCCTCAACCGTGTCGACGACACGGTCGTCTTCCACCAGCTCACCGAGGAAGACATCATCCAGATCGTCGACCTCATGCTCGCCAAGGTGGACGAGCGCCTGAAGGACCGCGACATGGGCATCGAGCTCAGCTCGGAAGCCAAGTCGCTGCTCGCGAAGAAGGGTTACGACCCGGTCATGGGCGCCCGGCCGCTGCGCCGGACGATCCAGCGGGAGATCGAGGACATCCTGTCCGAGAAGATCCTCTTCGGCGAGCTGCGTCCCGGCCACATCGTGGTCGTCGACGTCGAGGGCGAGGGTGAGGCGAAGAAGTTCACCTTCCGCGGCGAGGAGAAGTCGGCCCTGCCCGACGTCCCCCCGATCGAGCAGGCGACGGGCGGCAGCAGCGGCCCGAACATGTCGAAGGACGCGTAACGGCGCCCTGACAGCCCGAAGGGGCGGCCCCGGAACCCTCGTGGTTCCGGGGCCGCCCCTTTTGTCCGTGCCCGCTGCTGCCGCTGGAGCTGCCGCCGACGGCGCCCCGGACGACGCGCGGGCGAGGTCTTCCCCGGTCGGCGGCAGAGCCTTGGCCGCGGGCGGCGGCACGGAGCAGGTGCTGACAGGGGCTGATGCCGTCTCAGCAGGGAGCCGGTTTGCGCCAGGAGCATTCGAGGGTGGTGTCGGTGGCGGGGGCGGCGGCCCGGGGGGCGGGCGGGCGTACCGGGGTGGTGGTGGTCCTGGTCGAGGAGGCGAGGGTGGTCACGATCGCGTCCTCGATGCCCTTGACCGAGGAGGCCAGGTAGTTGTTGAGGACGATGCTGTAGACCAGCTCGCGGCCGCCCGCGTCCGTGACGTACCCGGAGAGGGCGGAGGCGCCGGTCAGGGAGCCGGTCTTGGCCCGGGCGTTCAGGGCGGCCGGGGTCTTGCACATGCGGGAGCGGAGGGTGCCGCCGACGGCGCGGTCCGGGGCGCAGGCGACGGGGAGGGACGCGTACCAGTCGGCGTACCAGGGCGCGGTGCGTACGGCGAGGAGGAGCTTGGCGAGCTGGGCGGCCGGGATGTTGTTCATCCGGGAGAGGCCGGAGCCGTCGACCTGGCGGAGGGTGGCCGTGTCCACTCCCTCTGTGGCGAGGTGGGCGGAGATGGCGGCGAGGCCGGCGTTCCAGGTGCCCTTGCCGGCCGTCTCGTGGCCGATGGTCTTGGTGAGGGCCTCGGCGTGCATGTTGTTCGACAGCTTCATGAAGGGGTGCATCAGCTCCTTGAGGGGCATGGACGTGTGGGTGGCGAGAGGCTTGGCGTCCTGGGGGGTGGGGCGGCCGAGGCGGGTGGGGCCTGTGACGCGTACGCCGTGGGCGGTCAGCGCGTCGGCGAAGACGGCGGCGGCGTAGCCGGTCGGCTCCCAGACGGTGACCCACTCCTTGGTGGGGTTCGCGCCGACAGGGATGTTGCCGGTGATGCTGATGGTGTTCGAGCCGTGTTGGCGTTCGACGGTGAGGGTGTCCGGCTGACCGGCGGGGACGGTCTTGGCGGCGCGGGCGTCGATGTCCACGTAGTCGGTGGGCGGGGTGAGGGTGAAGCGGGGAGCGGCGCCCGGCCCGGCGCCCGGGGCGGCCTCGACGACGACCGTGCCGGAGTCGTAGTCGGTGTCCGGGGCGACGGTGAGCGCCGAGATCTGGGCGGAGTAGTACGACGACTCGTCGTCGGCGGCCCACGAGCGGCCGAGGCGCTGGGTGTCGAAGCGGGTGTCGTCGGCGATCAGGCGGCCGGTGATCCGCTTGATGCCGGATTTCGCCACCTGGGCGGCGAGTTCGTCGTAGTCCTCGGCGAGGGTGGTGGGGTCGCCGGTGCCGCGCAGGTAGAGGTCGCCGCGGAGCACGGAGCCGTGGCGGCTGCCGGTGGAGAGGGCGTCCGTACGGTAGCGGTAGTCGGGGCCGAGGAGGGCCATGGCCGCGACGGAGGTGGGCAGCTTGGTGTTGGAGGCGGGCATGAGGCGGTCGGCGCCGTCGCGCTGGTAGAGCGTCTCGCCGGTGGTGGCGTCGGCGATCACGACGCTCGCGGCACCGCCGTCGAGGCGGGCGTCGGTGAGGATCGTGTCGATGGCGCCCTTGAGGCCGGTGTCGGAGGGGCCGGCTCCGGCGGGTGAGCTCCAGGTGAGCGTGCAGGCGAGACCGACGGCCACGGGCCAGATCCAGGGGCGGGTGCGGCGGGCGCGGGCGCGGGTGGGGGCGGGGTGCGTAGGGAGCGTGCGGCGCTTGGCGCGGATCACGGGTCTGCTCATGGCACAGGAGCATCCCGGACGGGGGCGGTTCCGGGAAGGACGCCCGGCCGCCCCTGTCCCGGCCGCGTCCGTCCCGGTGGCGTGCGGGGTGTGCGGGGTGTGCGTGTCGCGCATCTGCGGGCAAGAGGCCGGGGGAGGGGGGAAGGGAGGGAAGGGGGGCGGGGTTTCAGCTCGGACCGGCCGTGGGGCGCCGGTGGTCGTATCCGTACACCTCGATGTGCCCGGGGAGGCGGTCCAGGCCGTACACGGTGTGGGTGCGACGGGAGAAGTCGAGGACGCGGAGCTTGGGCAGTGACACCAGGGGCGTGACGTCGAAGGACTCCAGGACGGAGCCTTGGAGCGTCAGTTCTTCGAGGTGGGGGAACAGTTCCGGGACCCTGGCGAGCGAGGGCTCCGGAGTTTCGTCGTGGAGCCAGAATCCCGTGACGGACGGGAGGGACAGGGAGCGGGGGGCCCGGGCGACGGAGTCGCCGGTCACCGCGAGGGTGGACAGTCCGGGCAGCCGGCTGATCTCCGCCCACTCCTCCGGTTCCTGCGGCGCGCTCCGCGAGCCCAGGTGGAGGGCGGTCAAGGTCTCGCCGTACTTCCGGAGTCCGCGGAGGCCACCGGCCGGCCCGGCCGTCCTCTCCAGGTTGAGGAGAGCGAGGGGTGCCGACGCGGGCAGGTCCCGCAGCGACCAGCGGGCCCCGTTCCCCCTGAGGGTGAGGGACTCCAGGCGTTCCAGGGACGACAGCGGGCCGGGAGCGGCATCGTCGGCCAGGTCCAGGGTGAGCGCCCGCAGGGGCAGCCCTTCGAGCCCCGCGAGATCCGTCAGCCGGGGGCACTCGGAGACGAACAGTTCCGTGAGTCCGTCCTGGCCCCGGAGGAACGACACATCCCGCAGGGACGGATTCTCGCGGATGCGGGCATGGGTGAGCGACGCCTCGGCCGTGTACGTCCGCAGGGCGTGTGCGGAGAGGTCGCCTCTCGCGTCGAGCATCGGCCGGGTGCCGAGCGCGGCCAGGGCCGCGAGGTGGTCGTCCGCCGTGGCGGTGAAGTACAGCCCGGCGGGGTCGATCCGGGCGATGACCTCTTCGGCGTACGGGCCGGTCTCGAACCGGGCCCAGGACCAGATGAGTTGGGCGCGGACACGTCGGCCTTCGTACCCGGAGAACCGGGCGAGGTACGCGATCGCACGGTCCGACGGCACGTGGGACGCGGCGACGACCACCAGTACGGCGGTGGGTTCGTCCAGGTCCTCCGGACCCGGCAGCAGGTCCAGGATCATCGGGCCGGCCGCCGCGAGTTCGCGGGCCGCCCGGGTGTCCGCCGGCGGGATCAGGACCGCCGCGCGGCGCTCGGTCTCCTGGCGTACGGCCGGGGACAGTTCGGCGGCTTCCTCCAGGCAGGCCGCCGCGAGGAGGTGGACGCGGGTCCGCACGGCGGGGTCCGCGTGGGCGTCGCCGTGGGCGAGCAGGCCGGTGAAGAACTCCGCGCGCTCGCGCGGGCGCGCGTGGGCGACCGCCATGCGGATGACGTCCTCCCACTGGTCGTCGGCCGCGTGGCCGGTCAGGACGCCGAAGTCGCCCTCGTCGACGGCGGCCCGTGCGCCGAGGAAGTCCTGGAAGGTGCGGTGGATGAACTCTACGGTCGCCGGGCCCGGTTGGCGGAGCAGGCCGCTGCGGTGCAGGAAGTGGTCGAAGACCGCCTTCGCGTCACCGAGCGCGGCCACCTCCGGGACGGCGGGCAGGGTGTCGGCGATGATGCTCTCGGCGCGCGAACGGTCCATCTCGGTGCGGCCGTTGCGGATCAGCCAGTACGCGAGGCGCTGGAGGAGCTGGACCTGCGGTTCTTCGCGCAGTTCGGGTACGCCGCCCATGTCGCGCTCGCGGTCGCGGCGGACCAGCAGCATCGAGAGCGCCGCCGTGTAGAGGTCCTTGCGGCCGAGGGGGAGGAAGCCGCGGCGGTCCCGGTGCAGGGCGCAGATCAGGGCGCACATCAGGGGGTTGGTGGCGAGACGGCCCAGGTCGGGCTTGGCGCGTACCGCTGCGAGGAGCTGGCGCTCGTACGACACCAAGGACGCGTCCTCGCCGTCCGAACCGGTACGGGCCGCCGCGTGCCAGCGCTTGACGAACGCCGCCACGTCCGCCGGGCTCATCGAGGAGAGCGTCAGCTCGGTGAAGCCCTCGTCCGCCAGCCAGTCCTCCCGTACGGCCGAGGGGCGGGACGTCACCAGCCAGCGGTTCCCCGGGTACGTGTCGATCAGGTCGCCCAGCCAGGCGCGGGTGCGGGAGCGTTCGGTCTCCGGGATCTCGTCGATGCCGTCGACCAGGACGAGGGCGCGGCCCGCCGTCAGGACGCGGGACTCCCATCCGGCGGGCTGCTCGCCGGCGAGCGGGGAGCCGACGGCGGCCAGGAAGTCCTTGGGGGCGGGGAGGCGCTCGCCGTGGCGGGTCAGGGTACGCAGGGGGAGGACGAAGGGGATCCGGTCGTGGAGGTACGCCATCCGGCCGGTGCCGTCCCGGCCGGTGCTGTCCCGGCGGGCGGCGGAGACCGCGAGCCACTGGACGAGCGTGGTCTTGCCGGAGCCCGCCTCGCCGCGCAGCAGGACGCGTTCGTGGCCGGCGAGGGCCTGGTCGGCGGGGCGGGTTCCGGGGAACGCGCGCGGGAGCGCCTCGGTGCCGCCGGGCCCGGAGGCCGGGGTCGTCTTCCAGTCGATCCGGCCCGCCAGGAGCCGGTGGTGGCCCCCGTACTTGGCGCGCGACTCCCGGAAGACCTGGGCCAGGTCGTCCTCGGCGGGTGCGGTGGCCGCCGCCTCCAGGCTCAGGTACGCCGCGTCCAGCGGCCACTTCCCCGGCGAGTTGGCCAGGTCGATGCCGAAGATCGTCAGCTTGCTGTGCTTCTTCGCCATGTGTGCCAGGTAACGCCCCTCGAAGGCCACGTCCTCGGCCCCCGGCAGCGGGCTGCGGGCGATGAGGGCGTCGACCTTGGCGATCAGTTCGCCCTGGCGGCGGCTCTGCGCGACGAGGGTCGCCGCGACGAAGGTCGAGCGCTGGGTGAAGAAGTGGACGATGTGCAGGCAGGTGGCGGTCAGGAGGCACTCGTAGAAGTACGTCTCGTCGGCCGACAGGTGGCGCTCGGGGCTGTCGCTCGCACGGCGCAGTTCCGTGGCCAGGGCGGTGTGGCCCAGGCCGACGGCCTCAACGTCCGTGAGGGTGAGGTCCCCCAGGGCGTACAACGTCGTGGTCAGGGCGTCCACGACCGCCTGGTCCTCGCCGGCGGGCAGCGGGCGCTCACCGGGGCCGGCCGCGCGCAGCGCCTGCTTGACCAGCTCGGCGGCCAGTCTGCGCAGGTCGGAGTGGGCGAGGGTGCGCTTCTCGCCCCGGAAGGAGACGTAACCGGCCAGGCGGACCGGTCGGTCGACCAGGCCGGCGCCGGGGGGCTGCGCCACGAAGAGCTTCTTCACCAGTGGCCCGGCGACGCTCGATGCGAGACGGGCTCCGACGACTGCGGGATCCACGTGCGGTCCCTCCCCCGAGGTCTGTGCTGAGCGCTGTTGGATCAGCGTATCGGGGGGCCTCGCGGTGACAAGGCGCACAGCGGTTTCGGGGCCTACGAGGCGCGGTAGTGGGCCCGCCGCGTGCCGGGCGGGGGACTTTCGGGTGGTGGGCGGCAGGACCTTCGGTCCCTGGGGGATGAGGGATGGAAACCTGGGCCGAAGGCCGGTTTGTACTGGTCTGGCGTGCCTTTAAACCACCCTAAGAGGGTTTATTTCCAGGCTTAGAGAGGGTGGTGGGGATACCGTCAAGAGTCGAATAGTTGATGACGGTAATACGGCCATTGGTAGTAGATAGGGCGTTTTGGGTGTGGTGGGGGCGCGGGTTACCAATGTGGAGCCAGCCCGGCGGACTGCCGGGTTCACTCACTCCCGGAGGTCCCTCCCGTATGCCGAAGTTCGACATGTTCTCCCGAGCCCGCTCCTCGTCCGTCCGTACCCGTCGCAACGCCGTCGTGGCCGCCGGGCTCGGCGCGTCGATGATGCTCGGCACGGCGGGCGTGGCGTTCGCCGTCGAGGGGACCGCTGCCACTGCCGTCGAGAAGCAGGCCGAGGTTCAGGCCAAGGCGGCAGTCAGTGCGAAGAAGGCCGCCGCCGACGCGAAGAAGGCGGCTGCCGACGCCAAGAAGGCGGCGGCAGTGAAGAAGGCCGCCACGGCGGCGGCGGCGAAGAAGGCGGCGGCCAAGAAGGCGGCCTCCTGGATGAAGCCGGTCCAGCACTACACGCTCAGCGCCACGTACGGCAAGGGCGGCAGCATGTGGGCCAGCAAGCACTCCGGGCAGGACTTCGCGGTGCCCGTCGGCACCGCCGTCGACGCTGTGCACGGCGGCACCGTCGTGAAGGCGGGCCCGAACGGTGCCGGTGACGGGCCGGCGTACGGCAACGCGATCGTGGTCAAGCACGACAACAACACGTACTCGCAGTACGCGCACCTGTCGAAGATCAACGTGTACCCCGGCCAGCAGGTCAAGACGGGCCAGCGCATAGCCCTCTCCGGCAACACCGGAAACTCCAGCGGCCCGCACCTGCACTTCGAGATCCGTACGACGCCGAACTACGGCACGGCGATCAACCCCGTGATGTTCCTCCGCTCGGAGGGCCTCAGCGTGTGACCCCCGGAGCCCGGCCGTGTGCCTGGCTCACCAGATCGATGGCGACCTCGAGAGCGGCCTTGCGCTTCTCCTCGGGGTCGCCTTCGGCGTCCCTGAGCACGAACATCCCCGCGTGCATCGTGAAGAGCGCGCTGACGCAGCGGACCTGGTCGGTCAGCACCGCGTCCGGGTCCTTCACCAGCTCCAGCAGCACGAACATGCGCTCCTTGAACGTCTCGCCGATGCTCAGGTCGCGCATCGTCGCCTGGTTCTCGTGCATGAAGCGGAAGAGGGGGGCGGCGGCGGAGAGGGCCTTGCTGTAGCGGGTCAGGATCTCCTTCTTCGTCTCCAGGGTGCGCGGCTGCTCCTGCCCCCAGGCGATCAGCTCGTCCACGGGCCTGGTGAGGTCCTGGAAGAGGCTGACGATGATGTCTTCCTTGGTCTTGAAGTGGTAGTAGAGCGCCGCCTTCGTGACGTCGAGCCGCTCGGCGATCTCGCGCAGCGAGGTCTTCTCGTACCCCTGCCCGGCGAAGAGCTCCAGGGCGACGTCCTGGATGCGCTGGCGAGTGTTGCCTCTGGACACGCTGCTCTCCCAAGAAAACTTACTTGACGCCCGGCTAGTTGGGGGTCTACTTTCACCCAGTGTAGTCAACTTGCCGGGCGGCAAGTAAGTGGCGGTAGGCAGCACTGCGGGCGGTAATGCGGGCAGTGGACAGGGAGCAGGTACATGAGCGCGACCGCGGAACAGACGAAACCGGTGAAGGCGGAGCCCCAGCCGCGCAGTGTGCGGGTGGTGCTGCTCGCGCTGATGATCGCGATGCTGCTGGCCATGCTCGACAACATGATCATCGGCACCGCCATGCCGACCATCGTGGGCGAGCTCGGCGGTCTGGAGCACCTGTCCTGGGTGGTCACGGCGTACACCCTGGCCACCGCGGCCTCGACACCCATCTGGGGCAAGCTCGGCGACCTGTACGGACGCAAGGGCGTCTTCCTCACCGCCATCGTCGTCTTCCTCCTCGGATCCGTGCTCAGCGGCATGGCCCAGGACATGGGCCAGCTGATCGGCTTCCGCGCCGTCCAGGGGCTCGGCGCCGGCGGTCTGATGGTCGGCGTCATGGCGATCATCGGCGACCTGATCCCGCCGCGCGAGCGCGGCAGGTACCAGGGCATGATGGCCGGCGTGATGGCGCTCGCCATGATCGGCGGGCCGCTCGTCGGCGGCACCATCACCGACCACCTGGGCTGGCGCTGGAGCTTCTACATCAACCTGCCGCTCGGCGCGATCGCGCTGGCGATGGTCACCGCCGTACTGCACCTGCCGAAGAAGGAGCGGTCGCAGGCGCGGATCGACTACCTCGGCGCGGGGCTGCTGACGGTCGGCATCACGGCGATCGTGCTGGTCACGACCTGGGGCGGTACGGAGTACGCCTGGTCCTCGGCCGTCATCATGGAGCTCATCGCCCTCGGTGTCGCCGCACTCGTCGGCTTCCTCTTCGTCGAGTCCAGGGCCGCCGAGCCGATCATGCCGCTGCACATCTTCCGCAACCGCAACTTCACGCTGATGTCGGTGATCGGCTTCCTGACGGGCTTCGTGATGTTCGGCGCGGTGCTCTTCCTGCCGCTGTTCCAGCAGTCCGTCCAGGGTGCCTCGGCGACCAACTCCGGTCTGCTGCTGCTTCCGATGCTGATGTCGATGATGGTCGTCTCGCTGATCGCGGGCCGGATGACCACCAGCAACGGCAAGTACAGGATCTTCCCCATCCTGGGCGGCGCGCTGATGGTCGTCGGGCTGCTGCTGCTCTCCCGGATGGACACGGACACGTCGCGGCTGACCTCGGGCGTCTACATGGCCGTACTGGGCGCCGGCATGGGCTTCCTGATGCAGATCACGATGCTCGTCGCGCAGAACAGCGTCGAGATGAAGGACATGGGCGTCGCGTCCTCCTCGGCGACCCTCTTCCGTACGCTCGGCAGCTCCTTCGGCGTCTCGGTCATGGGCGCGCTCTTCAACAGCCGGGTGCAGGACGCGATGACCGAGCGGGGCGGGGCGGCCGTCACCCAGCAGTCGGCGCAGCTGGACGCGGCGAGCCTGACGAAGCTGCCGGACCAGGTGCGGGAGGCGTACCAGTTCGCGGTGGCCTCCGGGACGCAGGCGGCGTTCCTGCTGGGCGGACTGATCGCGGTGATCGGGTTCGCGGCGGCCTTCTTCGTGAAGGAGGTGCCGCTGCGGGGCGCGGGGCCGCAGCCGGCGCCGGCGCCGGCTGCCGACTGAGCGGCGGGAAAAGCTTCCCCCGCGGTCCTGCGGGACGTGTGGGAGGTGTGGGGCGGCCCCCGGTGTTCGCGCCGGGGGCCGCCCGCTGTCAGTGCCGCACGGCAGCATCGAAGACGTGGACACCGCGGCCCCGGCCACCGCGCACCTCGCCCGTCTCGCCCACCTGCGGCAGCTGCGCCTCGCCAAGGACGCGATGGACCGCGACTGGGCCGAGCCGCTCGACCTGGACGCGGTGTCCGCGCACACGCTCATGTGCCCGGGACCGCCCGCGATGGATCCCGAGTCCGCCGACGCGCTCAGGAAGCTCGTCTCCCAGGGGGGTTCTGGGAGCCGGTGTGCTGGCCACGGACGACGTCCACGGCGATTACGAGACGTTGAAGGCGCGCGGGGCGGAGTTCCTCCAGGCCCCGCAGGAGCGCCCGTACGGCACGGAGGCGATCTTCCGGGACGACTCCGGGAACTGGTTCTCGTCCACCCGGGCGCGGGAGGGCGGCCTCGACATGGAGAAGGACTGGACCTGCTAGGACCGCCGGGGCCCGCCCGCTAAGGGCGGGTCCCGGCGTCCGGGAGCTGTACGACCGGGAAGCTGCCGGTGGCGGTCGGCGCGTGCTCCGGCAGCCACAGGACCGCGATCGCCCCGCCGTCCCGTTGCGCGTTGCGGAAGGTGAGGCGTGCCCCGAGGACGCGCGCCTGGCCGGCCGCGATCGTCAGGCCCAGGCCGTGCCCGCGCCCCGCCCGGTCGCTGCTGCCCGTACGGAACCGGCTCGGCCCCTCCTTGAGCAGCGCCTCCGGGAATCCGGGCCCGTGGTCGCGGACCCGGACGACCCGGCCCTCGACCGTGACCTCGAAGGGAGCCCTGCCGTGCTTGGCGGCATTGCCGAGGAGGTTGACGAGGATGCGTTCCAGGCGGCGCGGGTCGGTGTTCACCCACGACTCGTGCACCACCCGGACCACCGCGTCCGGGTCGAAGAGCGCGACCCGGCGGCCGACGAACTCGCCGAGCGCGATCTCCTGGAGCTCCGCCCGCTCCGCCGCGCTGTCGAGCCGCGCCACCTCCAGCACGTCCTCGACGAGCGTGCGCATGGCCTGCGCCCGGTCCCGCACGAGCTCGGTCGGACGGCCGGGCGGGAGCAGCTCGGCCGCCGTGAGCAGGCCGGTGACCGGGGTGCGCAGTTCGTGGGCGATGTCCGCGGTGACGCGGCGCTCCGCTTCCAGCCGCTCCTGGAGGGCGTCGGTCATGGCGTCGACCGCGCGCGCGAGCTCGTCGGTCTCGTCGCGTACGACGCCGCCGATGGCGTCCCGCACGCGTACCTCCGTGTTTCCCTGCGCGACCTTGCCCGCGGCGGCGGCCGCCTTGCGCAGGCGGCGGGAGAGCTGGCCGCCGATCAGCACGCCGAGCGCGCAGCCGCCGAAGACGACCGAGACCGAACCGATGACCAGGGCGCGGTCGAGGTCGTCCATGACGGTGGCGCTGCGGTCGGTGAACCGGGTGTGCAGCGACAGGACGTCCCCGTTGGCGAGGGGCGCGGCGGCCCACACGTCGGGCACGTCGTCGCGGCCCTCCGTGACGTAGGTGGCCCGGCGGCCGTTGGCCATGCTGGCCTTGAGCTCTTCGGGCAGGGCCGGATCGTTGAGCTTGGTGCCGAACCGGGGCTCGCGCGAGGACTCGTACCACCGCTGGGCGAACTGCAGGCGCTCGATCTGCACGTCACGGGCGTTGTCGAGCATCGAGACGCGGGCGGCGTTGTGCACGACGAGGCTGAGCGCGACGGCGATGAGCGCGCCGACGGCGGCGATCGCGATGCTGATCTTCCAGCGGACACCGGTGCGCAGGGCGGGACGCGGAGCGGCCGGGGCGCCGCCCCGCGCCCCGGCCCCCGGACGCCGGACGGGCCGGAAACGCCGGCTCACGGCTTCAACTTGTAGCCGAAGCCGCGGACCGTCTCGATGCGGTCCTGGCCGATCTTGGTACGCAGGCGCTGCACATGGACGTCCACCACCCGGGTGTCCCCGCCCCACCCGTAGTCCCAGACCCGCCCCAGCAGCTTGTCGCGCGACAGCACCGTGCCCGGCGCGGACGAGAACTCCAGCAGCAGCCGCATCTCCGTCGGCGTCAGCCCCACCGGCTCACCGCTCCTGCGGACCTCCATGCCCTCGGTGTCGACTTCCAGCTCGCCGAAGACGAGCAGCCCGCCGTCCGGCCCCGCGTCCCCGTCGGACGTACGGCCGTCCGGCCCGCCCGCGTGCCCGAAGCGGCGCAG
Source organism: Streptomyces altiplanensis (assembly GCF_053591575.1). NCBI lineage: Bacteria > Bacillati > Actinomycetota > Actinomycetes > Kitasatosporales > Streptomycetaceae > Streptomyces > Streptomyces altiplanensis. The sequence goes on from NZ_JBSFUB010000051.1 coordinate 22,983, forward strand.
CACCGCGCGGATCCGGGCCACGAGCACCGCCCCGTCGAAGGGCTTCGTCACGTAGTCGTCGGCCCCCGCCTCCAGGCCCAGTACGACGTCGATCGAGTCGGCCCGCGCCGACAGCATGATCACCGGCACCGTCGACTCGTCCCTGATGCGCCGGCACAGGCTCACGCCGTCCAGGCCGGGCACCATCACATCGAGCAGCGCGATGTCCGGCCGGTCGCTGCGGAAGGCCTCGAGGCCCGACAGCCCGTCGGGCATGGCGGTGACGGTGAAGCCGTCGCGCTCCAGCGCGAGCTGTGTCGCCTCGCGGATGACGTCGTCGTCCTCCACGAACAGGACATGGGTCTCGGCCATCGGCTGCTCTCTGCTCTCTCGGTGGTTCTCTCAGCCGTCCGACGGGCCGGTCGGAGCAGCCTCGGGTCCGACCGCGTCGCCGTCCCCGCCGACCGCACGGCTGAAGTCGTTGTGCACGTGGTCCTGCACGGTGAACTTGCTCCCGGACCAGCGGTAGGTGATCACTTCTTCGCCGGACGGGTACGCCATCGGGTCGTCCTTCCCGTAGACCGGCTTGGTCAGCACCAGGTCACCGCGGTCGATCTCCGCGTAGACCGCCGGGCTCTCGGCCGCGAAGACGTTCTTGTACGCGCCCTCGTCCTCGCGGTACACATACGTCCCGATGCCCACGGCGTCCCCGCACGTCATCACGTTCACCACGACGTCGTTGGCGGTCCCGCCGGTCAGCTTCCCGTACGACGTGTCGACCGGGTACTCGTCCTTGACGCACGGCTTCAGGTCCCGCTTCACCGTGGCGCTGACCTCCGGGTCCCCCTGGAGCAGCGCCACCGCGTCGACCCGCTTGGCGGCGGGCTGCGACGGCTCGTCCTCCGAGAGGGTGGCCCTGGCCACCGGGTCCGTACGCGCCGGACCCGCGTCCCGCGCGCCCGTCCCCCCGGCGTGGCACGACACCACGAACAGGCCGACGACGGCGGCACCGGCCATCGCCGTGCCGCCCGCCGCCAGTGAGGACCTGCTGCCCCTGCCTAGGCCGCGCAACGCTCCATCTCCCGTTCGTCGCCCTGCTCCGCACGCTCCAGGGCGTGCGCGTCCAGTTCGCGGCTCTCCAGCTCCTGCCGGAGTCGGGCCAGTGCCCGGTGCAGCGTGCTCTTGACCGTACCCGCCGACATGCCGAGGGCCGCGGCGGTCTCCTCCGTGCTCATCTGCTCCCAGTGTCGCAGCACGACCACACTGCGCTGCTTGGGTGCCAGTACGCCGAGTATGTCCATCAGCAGGGCGCGGTCCGCACGCTGCTCGGTGCCGTCCTCGACGCTCGCGTCGGGCAGCTGCTCGGTCGGGACCTCTTCGAGCCTGCGGGCGCGCCACCACTCGGTCCGCGTGTTGATCATGACGCGGCGCAGGTAGGCGTCGGCCAGCGACTTGTCCGCTATGCCGTCCCAGCGGCCGTACGTACGCGCCAGCGCGGTCTGGAGGAGGTCCTGGGCGTCCACCGGGTCGGGGACCAGACGTCTGGCACTGCGCAGCAGGGCATCCTGCCGAGTGCGTACGTACTCTTCGAATTCGAGCACCTCGCCGTGCGCCATCAAGAACCGCCTCCGTCCCACTTGCCAACCCCGTGACCTGCTTGCTTACGGCGATGACGCTACGGAGGCGTTGTCACGGCACTGTCCGGGGCAGCCGTCGGCAAACGCACGGCTACCCATCGGTTGTGTAACGGCGGACGCGCGACGGCGGCTGTGTACGGGCTGTGTGCGGGCTGTGCCCGGACGGCGCTGCGCTCAGGCGGCGGGGAGCCGGTAGAGGCCGTTCCCCAGGGGCTCCACGAGCCCGTCCGCGACCAGTCCGTCCAGCGCCCGCGCCCGCTGCACCGGTTCGTGCCACACCGCGTCGAGCGCGGCCTGCGGAACCGGCTCGTCCGCGTCCCTGAGGACGGCGAGGAGCTTGCCGCGCACCTGGCGGTCCGTACCGGCGTACGTCTGACCGCGCCGCGGCGGCCCGTCGTGCGCCGGCTTGCCCGCCAGCCGCCACGCGCACTGTCCGGAGACCGGGCAGACCCCGCAGTCCGGGCTCTTCGCGGTGCACACGAGCGCGCCGAGCTCCATCGAGGCCGCCGCCCACCGGGCCGCACGCGCCTCCTCGTCGGGGAGGAGGGCGCGGGCGATCCTGCGCTCGGCGGCGGTGGTGGCGTTCGGCGGGTACTGGACGCCGGTGACCGTACGGGCGAAGACGCGGCGGACGTTCGTGTCGAGGACGGGGTGGCGCTGCCCGTACGCGAAGGAGGCGACGGCCGCGGCCGTGTACTCGCCGACCCCGGGCAGGGCGAGGAGCTGGGCGTGGTCGCTCGGTACGTCGCCGTCGTGCCGGTCCGTCATCGCGACGGCCGCGCCGTGCAGCCGCAGCGCGCGGCGCGGGTAGCCGAGCCTGCCCCAGGCGCGGACCGCTTCGCCGGGGGCGTCGGCGGCCAGGTCGGCGGGGCGCGGCCAGCGCCGCATCCACTGCTCGTACACCGGCAGGACACGGCTGACCGGTGTCTGCTGGAGCATGAACTCGCTGACCATCACACCCCAGGCGCCGGCTTCGGGCCGGCGCCAGGGCAGGTCGCGGGCGTTCGCGTCGAACCACGCGATGACGGGGGTGTGGAGGGCGGTGGCGGCGGTGGCGGCGGTCGCGTTCGTGGGGGTTTCACTTGTGGCAGTCATGGCACCACCGATCCTGACACGTTTCGGCGCGCGATCCCGGCACGCCAGGACCTGACGATCGGCAGGGGCGCGGACGGCACGGCCGCTTGTAGCGTCGGCGGGATGCCGCCCGCCCGCTTCCGCCCCCCTGGTCCCGCCCGCTTCCGCACCCTTCGTCCCACCCACTCCCGCCCCCCTCGTCCCGCCCGCCCCGCCCGTCGCTCCCCGCGTTCCCTCCTCACCGACGCCCTGCTCTGGGCGGCGCTCGCCGTGCCCGCCCTCGCCGTCGACCGGATCGGCCTGAACGAGCCGCGCCCGGGGTGGCAGGAGGCCGCCGGCCTCGTGGTGCTGGCCGCGGCCGCGTCGGTCCGGCGGACCCGGCCCGTGGTGGCGGCGGGCCTGGCCGCGGCGCTCGGCCTGGCCGCGTCGCGCTCGCTCCTCACCCTCTCGTACGGGCCCGCCCTCTCCCTCTTCTGCCTGCTGCTCGGACTCCGCGCGGCGCGGGTGCGCGACGCGTCGCTCGTTCTCGGTGCGGTGGCCGCGGCGGGCACCGCGGTGATCGCCGTGCGCCGCGTCGACCCGGTCGTGGAGTGGCTGGTCCTGCTGGGGACGCTGCTGTTCGGGGCGGTCTTCCCGTGGCTGGCGGGCCGGTACTGGCGCCAGCGCCGCGAACTGGTCGTCGCCGGATGGAGCCGGGCCGCGCAGCTGGAGCGCGAACAGCGGATCGTGGCGGACCGGGCGCGGCTGCTGGAGCGGGCCAGGATCGCCCAGGACATGCACGACTCGCTGGGCCACGAACTCAGCCTGATCGCCGTACGGGCGGGCGCGCTCCAGGTCGCGCCCGGTCTGGCGGCGCCGCACCGGGACGCGGCGCGGGAGCTGCGGGCCGCGGCGTCCGACGCGACGGACCGGCTCGGGGAGATCATCGGCGTACTGCGGGAGGGGGAGCCGCCGGCCGGGCCCCCGCTCGCTCCGGCGGGGGAGACGATCGAGGACCTGGTGGCACGGGCGGCGGACTCCGGCCTTCCGGTGCGTCTGCTGTCGTCACCGCCCGCTTCGGCGGTACGTCCGGCCCGGTCCGGGGTGCCGGAGCGCACGGCGTACCGCGTGGTCCGGGAAGCACTCACGAACGCGGCGAAGCACGCGCCGGGGGCGGCGGTGACGGTCGACGTCAGCACGGCCCCGGGCAGTGGCGCGACGACGGTCACGGTCACGAACGGGCCCTCCCGGCGCCCTTCCGGCGAAGGCTCCCCGGGCGCGGGCGCGGGCTCCGGCCTGCTGGGCCTGCGGGAGGGCGTGGCCCTGGTGGGCGGTGCGTTCGGCGCGGGCCCGCACGGCGACGGCTTCCGCGTGACGGCCGTGCTCCCGGGCCCCGGTGAGGCGCGGCCGCGCGGCGGCGGCGCCGGGGCCGCCGCGGAGAGCCGCGCCCCCGAAGCCTTCCTGCTGGCGCGGCGGCGGGCCCGGCGCCGCGCCGTCGTGTCGTTCGCCGTCGCGGGGAGCGCCGGAGCCGTACTGGTCGCGGGCGCCCTCGGCTGGTACGCGTACACCAGGTCCCACTCCGCCCTGGCCCCCGCCGACTACGCGCGCCTGCGCGTCGGGGAGAGTGAGGCCGGGGCCGCACGGGTCCTGCCGGACCGGTCCGTCACCGACCCGCCCGTCGAGCGCGCGCCCGCGCCGCCGCCCGGCGCCGACTGCCGCTACTACCGGGCGAGCCGCGAACTCTTCGTGGCGGTCGGCCACTTCAGGGTCTGCTTCGCGGACGGCCGTCTCGTGTCGAAGACGGTGGTGCCCACGCTGAGCACCACTCAGGAACGCACCGGAGAAGGGGAGAAGGAGTGAACGCGGTGATCCGTGTGGTGCTGGCGGACGACGAGACGATGATGCGGGCGGGGATACGGGCGATCCTCGCCGCGGACCCGGGGATCGAGGTCGTCGCGGAGGCCGCCGACGGCCACGAGGCCGTCGAACTGGTCCGCGCCCACCGCCCCGATGTCGCCCTGTTCGACATCCGCATGCCGCGCCTCGACGGCCTCGCCGCCTGTGCGGAGGTGACCAGGGCCGTTCCGGGGACCGCCGTGGCGATCCTGACGACGTTCTCGGCGGACGCGTACATCGCCCGCGCGCTGTCCGGCGGCGCCACCGGATTCCTCCTCAAGTCCGGCGATCCGCACGAACTGATCGCGGGCGTACGGGCGGTGGCCGAGGGCGCCGCCTTCCTCTCGCCGAAGGTGGCCCGCCATGTCATCGCGGAGCTCGGCGGCGAGAAGCTGGGCCGCGCCGCCGCAGCCCGCGCCCGCACCGAGCGGCTGACGCCCCGTGAGCGCGAGGTGCTCGCGCTGGTCGGCGCCGGGCTGTCCAACCCGGAGATCGCGGCGCGGCTGCATCTCGTCGAGGGCACGGTCAAGGCGTATGTGAGCGCGGTCCTGGAGCGGCTGGAGGTCAGGAACCGCGTCCAGGCGGCGATCGTCGCGTACGAGGCGGGGCTGACCGGCGGGGCGGACGGCGCCGGCGCTACGGCCTGAGGCCCCGGCCCTGATCCGGGCCCGGCCTCGGTCCCGGACCCGGTCTCGGTCCCGGCCCCGCGAGCCAGGCCGCGAGGGCGAGCCGGCTCGTACGCATCGCCGTGACGGCCGCCTGCGCGAGGCGCGCGAGGGTCCGGAGCGCGACCGCCGCCACCACCGCGCCGAGCAGCAGTCCCGCGGCCACGTCATGCGGGTAGTGCACGCCGACGAAGACGCGCGAGAAGGCCATCAGCAGGGCCGTCGAGGCGGCGAGGAGCGCGAGCCGCCGCCAGGCGACGGCGAGGCCGACCGCCGCCGCGCCCGCGATCGTCGCGTGGTTGCTGGGGAACGACCAGTCCCCGGCCGGCGGGCACGGCACGAGCGAGACCGCCGCGTGCGCGACGGCGCGGCACGGCCGCTCCTCGTCGGCCACCGTCTTCAGCAGCTCGCTCGCCCCGTAGGCGGCGGCGGTCGCGAGCGGCGCGAGCACCGCCGGCGCGACGGCGCGCGCGTCCCCGTTCCGCGCGCGCCACCACGCCGCGGCGAAGAGGACGCCGAAGAGCAGGATGCCCGCCTCCGTCCAGACCTCGGCGAGGTGCCGGACCCAGGAAGGGGTGGTACGGGCGAAGGCGGTGATGTCCCGGTAGAGCTCGGTGCTGTCCATGGTCACGGACCGTATGGATCCCGGCGTCGCCGTGACATTGAGCGATCGTCAGGAGCCGTACCCCGACGAAAGACAGGGGTTGCCGCGGCGAACCGAAATGATGATCGTGAAAAGTTGGGGTTGCAGGCGGCGGGTGGGGCAGGAGTTGGCTGCGATCTCTCGTACAGTTTGCGCCGTGGGATCTATGCGCAATCCAGTCGGGCCGCTTCCCTCCTCCATTTACTGGCGCCGGAGGGCAGTCGCGCTGTCCCTGATGGTGCTGCTCGTACTGCTGACCCTATGGATTGTCATGTCCACTGGCGGCGAGGGCGACAAGGACGACAGGGCCCACAGCGGCGCCACACCCGAGCCGACCACCACCATCACCCCCGGGCCGGACTCGTCGGGTCCCGCCATCAGTGAGGACCCGGGTGGCCGCGACGACACGGGCGGCTCCGGCAGCGGCGATGGCGGCGGCGGCAACGGCGGCGGCGGAGACGACGGCGGCGAAGACGGCGGTACGGACGCGGGCGGCGACGGCAGCGGTGGCGACGGCGCGGCCGACGGCGGCGGTGACGGCGACAGCGACAGCGACGGTTCCGGCGGCGGCGGCAGCGGCGGCGCGGGAGCGGGCACCGGCGGCGCTTTCGGTGGCGGCACCGGCGGCGGTCAGCGCGTACCGGCCGGCTCCAGCATTCCCGACTGCACCGCCGCGACCATCGAGTTGACCCTGCGCAGCTTCAAGAACGAGTACGAGGCGGGCGAGAAGCCCAAGTTCGAGCTGATCGCGGAGAACACCTCGGGCGCCGCCTGCAAGATGGACTTCGGACCGAAGGCCGCCGTGCTCACCATCACCGACGACGACAACGAGACGGTGTGGTCCTCCAAGCACTGCCCGCGGACCCCCGGCAGCCTGCTGCTCCGGGTCCCCGCGCACAGCACCGTCAAGCACACCGTCCAGTGGGACCTCAGCCAGAGCGCGCCGAAGTGCGCGACACCGCCCGCCACGTCCGTCGGCGACGGCACCTATCTGCTGGAGATGCCGGGCGCGAAGTCACCGGCCACGTTCACACTGAAGAAGGACTAGGGAAGGGCCCGGGCCCGGGCCCGCCCGCCGGGGCCGGGCGCCGCCGCCCGGCTCAGACGTAGCGCTCCAGGATCGACGACTCGGCCAGCCTGGACAGGCCCTCGCGCACCGAGCGCGCCCGCGCCTCGCCGACGCCGTCGACCGCCTGGAGGTCGTCGACGCTCGCGGCGAGCAGCTTCTGGAGGCCGCCGAAGTGCTCGACGAGCCGCTCGATGATCGCACCGGGCAGCCGCGGGACCTTGGCGAGCAGCCGGTAGCCGCGCGGCGAGACCGCGGAGTCGAGCGTCTCCGGGGAGCCGCTGTAGCCCAGCGCCCGCGCCACGACGGGAAGTTCGAGCAGCTCGGTGTGGGACAGCGCGTCCAGCTCGGTCAGCGCTTCGTCGACCGTGCGGGAACGCTTCGCCGTCGGCTCCGGTACGTAGTCCCGGACGACCAGTTCGCGCTCCGGCTCGACGCCCGCGATCAACTCGTCGAGCTGGAGGGAGAGGAGACGTCCGTCGGTGCCCAGTTCCACCACGTACTCGGCGATCTCGGTGGCGATGCGGCGCACCATCTCCAGGCGCTGCGCCACCGCCGTCACGTCGCGGACCGTCACCAGGTCCTCGATCTCCAGCGCGGACAGCGTGCCGGCGACCTCGTCGAGGCGGAGCTTGTAACGCTCCAGGGTGGCCAGGGCCTGGTTGGCGCGGGACAGGATCGCCGCCGACTCCTCCAGGACCCGGCGCTCCCCGTCGACGTACAGCGCGATCAGGCGCATCGACTGTGAGACCGACACCACAGGGAAGTTGCACTGCTTGGAGACGCGGTCCGCCGTGCGGTGGCGGGTGCCGGTCTCCTCGGTCGGGATGGACGCGTCCGGGACCAGCTGGACGCCGGCCCGCAGGATCTTGGTGATGTCCTTGTCGAGGATGAGCGCGCCGTCCAGCTTGCACAGCTCGCGCAGACGGGTCGCGGTGAACTCCACATCCAGCACGAAACCGCCGGTACACATCGATTCGACGGTTTTGTCCATGCCGAGGACGATGAGACCGCCGGTGTTGCCGCGGAGGATGCGCTCCAGGCCGTCGCGCAGGCCCTTGCCGGGCGCGACAGCGCTCAGCGAGGCGCGCATCAGCGCTTCGGTGCCCGAGCCTGAGCCGGACTTTCCGGATGCTGCTGCCCGGTCATTGGCTGCCACTGCACTCCTCCGGTCACGGGGTTGCGGTGCCCTGGAGGGCACTGAACTTCGCCTCGCGTGCTCGTACGGGTGGGCGAGACCAGGGCAAAGTCTACCGGCGCTGTTCCTCGCCTTGTGGGGCCTGTGCGCGAGAGCGGCGGGGAAGGACTCTGAGGGCGTCGCCCATGTCGGCGACCTCGGTGACCTTCATGCCGGCCGGGACCTTCCCCGGATCGGTCGGGACCAGGGCGTGCGTGAAGCCGAGCCGGTGGGCCTCGGCGAGTCTGCGCTGCACGCCCGTGACCCTCCTGACCTCCCCCGCGAGGCCCACTTCGCCGATCGCGACCAGGTTCTTCGGCAGCGGGGTGTCGCTGGCCGCGCTGGCGAGCGCGAGGGCCACCGCGAGGTCGGCGGCCGGTTCGGAGAGCTTCACGCCACCCACCGTCGCGCTGTAGATGTCGCGCTTGCCGAGGGCGGTGATGCGGCCGCGCTGCTCCAGCACGGCGAGCATCATCGACACGCGTGAGGTCTCCAGGCCCGAGGTGGTGCGCCGGGGGGAGGGGATCTGCGAGTCGACGGTGAGCGCCTGCACTTCGGCGACGAGCGGGCGGCGTCCTTCGAGCGTGACGGTCAGGCACGTCCCCGGGACGGCCTCGGCGCGCCGGGTGAGGAAGAGCCCCGAGGGGTCGGCGAGGCCGGTGATGCCTTCGTCGTGCAGCTCGAAGCAGCCGACCTCGTCGGTCGCGCCGTACCGGTTCTTGACGCCCCGTACGAGCCGCAGGCGCGCGTGCCGGTCGCCCTCGAAGGACAGCACGACGTCGACGAGGTGCTCCAGCAGGCGCGGTCCCGCGATGGCGCCGTCCTTGGTGACGTGGCCGACCAGGAGCGTCGCCATGCCGCGCTCCTTGGAGGCCCGGATGAGCGCGCCCGCGACCTCGCGGACCTGGGCCATGCCGCCCGGTGCGCCGTCGATCTCGGGCGACGCGACCGTCTGGACCGAGTCGAGGACGAGAAGGGACGGCTTGACCGCGTCGAGGTGTCCGAGGACGGCCGACAGATCGGTCTCGGCGGTGAGGTAGAGGTGGTCGTTGAGCGCGCCGATCCGGTCGGCGCGCAGGCGCACCTGGCTCGCGGACTCCTCGGCGGTGACGTACAGCGTGCGGTGGTCCTCGCTCGCCGCCTTCGCCGCCACGTCCAGGAGCAGCGTCGACTTGCCGACGCCCGGCTCGCCCGCGAGCAGCACGACGGCGCCGGGGACGAGACCGCCGCCCAGGACGCGGTCCAGCTCGTCGACGCCGGTGGAGCGGGCGGTGGCGGTGCGGCCGTCGACCTGGCCGATGGGGAGCGCGGCGGAGCTCACCCGGCCGGCCGCGGTGGTCCGTACGGCGGGCGCGCCGGTTTCCTCGATCGTCCCCCAGGCCTGGCATTCGGGGCAGCGGCCGAGCCACTTCGCGGTCGTCCAGCCGCATTCGGTGCAGCGGTAGGACGGCCGGTCCTTCGCGGATGAACGAGATGTACGGGCAGCCATGGTGGTGACCGTACAGGCTGGGTCCGACAGTCACGGAATTCCGAATTCCTGTCCCCTTTCGGGGGATCTGTTCACCCGTACGGGTTAAAACTGCTCAAGGGGTACGAAGAGGCATGTCTCCTTTGCCTACGGTCGCCGGGTGACGAGCAGCAGGCTGGAACCCCCTACGCACACCACCGGCGCACACCGGGCGCACAGCCGTGCGCCCCGGCCCACGCCCGCGCAGGCCCCGCCCGCCCGGTACGAGCCGTACGAGCCGTATCTGGACGGCCTGTTCACCTACTGCCTGTCCGTGCTCTGCGACCACGACGCGGCGACGGCGGTGCTCGGTGACGTACTGGCCGTCGCCGAGCGGCAGCAAGGACGCTGCCCGTCCCGCGAGCCGGAGCGCAGGGCCTGGCTGTACGCCCTGGCGCGCTGGGCCTGCCTGCGCAGGCTCGCGGAGCAGAAGCGGCGCCGGCCGGGGGCGCACAGCGGGCACCGCGCGCCGGACCCCGCCCCCGGGCAGGCGGGCGCCGAGACGGACGAGACCGCCCTGCGCCGCCGGCGCGAGCTGGCCCTGCTGGCCTGGCCCGAGGCCGCGGGCACCACCCCCGAGCAGCGCGAGGCGCTGGAGCTCGCCGTGCGCCACGGACTCGGCCCGCGCGAGGTCGCCTCCGTCCTGGGCATGGACTATCCCGCCGCCCGCGAACTGCTGGCCGCCGCGGCCTGCGAGGTGGAGCGCACCCGGGCCGCGCTCGCCGTCGTGGAGAGCGGCAGCTGCCCGATCGTCTCCCGTCTGACCGGTGACAACCAGGTGCTGCTCGGCGCGGCCCTGTGCCGCGAGCTCGTACGGCACGTCGACGACTGCCCGCGCTGCCGGCGCTCCGCCGAGCGGGCCGGGGCGGGCGGCCCGTGGCCGGGGACGGGCGCCGCGCCCGCCACGCTGCCGCTCGTCGCGGCACCGCGGGCGGCCGCTTACGCGGCGGGGACGAGCGCACCCCGGACGCGCGGGGGCTCGCCGCGGTTCGGCCGCAACGGCTTCCCGCTGGACCCCAAGGACCACGCGGCGCGGCGCGACCGGCTGCGGACCAGGGCGGTCACGACGACGGTCGTCGCGACCGTCGTCGCCGCCCCCGTGTTCGCCCTCTGGGCGGCCTACCGGGGCGCGCCGCTCACCGGCGAGAGCCACGGCGCGTCGGTCAGCGCGAGCGAGGCGGACCACCCCGACGGGCTCGGCGGCGACCCGTACGGCGGCCCCGGCGGCACGGGCAACGGCGCGTACGAGAACACGGGCAACGCGCGCACGACCCCCGACCCCCGCTTCACGGCGGGCGGCCGGTCGCCGGACGTGTCCGTCGAGGTCGTCAGCGGCGGTACGGCGATGCCGGGCGGCGCGGGCCGGCTGGCGGTGGAGGCCAGGTCCGCGGGCAGCACGACCGTCGTCACCCTGCGGGCGACGGGCGGCTCACCGGTGTCCTGGTCGGCGTGGACGAACGCGTCCTGGCTCTACCTGAGCCGGTCCTCGGGCACGCTCGCCCCTGGAGAAACGGTCACGCTGTACGTGTCCGTGGACCATGAGCGGGAGCCGGCGGGCCCGTGGCGCGCGCGCATCGGCGTGGACCCGACGGGCGCGGTCGTCGTGGTGCAGGGCCACGGCCGCACCGCGCCGACGCCGTCGTCCCCGGATCCGACGCCCCCGCCGCCGCCCCCCTCGCCGGACCCGACACCGCCGCCCACGTCCGCGTCCCCCACTCCCACGGCCCCGACGACGCCGCCGGAGCCCACTCCGACGGACCCGACGACTCCGCCGCCGTCACCGGACCCGACCCCGACGGACGCGACCTCACCGGCGCCCTAGCCCCGGCCCCGGCATTCCGGGGCCGGGGCCGCCGGGAGCGTCAGGCCGGGGCCGGGTGCGCCGGGTGCGTCAGGCCGGGGTCGGGTCCGCCGGGTGCGGGGCCATGGGAAGCAGCGCCGCCAGACGCTCCTCGCACAGCTCCACGAGCCGGTCGTACGCCGCCTTCCCCATCAGCTCCGTCAGCTCCGGCCGGTACGAGACGTACACCGGCTCCCCCGCCCCGTGCGCCGAGGTCGCCGACGTGCACCACCAGTGCAGGTCGTGCCCCCCGGGGCCCCAGCCCCTGCGGTCGTACTCGCCGATCGAGATCTGCAGGACACGCGTGTCGTCGGGCCGGTCGATCCAGTCGTACGTACGCCGTACCGGCAGCTGCCAGCACACGTCCGGCTTCGTCTCCAGCGGCTCCTTGCCCTCCTTCAGCGCCAGGATGTGCAGCGCGCAGCCCGCGCCGCCCGCGAACCCGGGGCGGTTCTGGAAGACGCAGGAACCGTTCCAGCGGCGCGTCTGGCGCTCGCCGTCGTCGTCGGTCTGGGTCCAGCCGGACTCCGTACCGACGTCGTGGAACTGCCACACGTCGGGGGTGAGGCGAGCCACATGGCCCGCGACGCGCTTCTCGTCGTCCTCGTCCGAGAAGTGCGCGCCCAGCGTGCAGCAGCCGTCGTCGGCGCGGCCCGCCTGGATGCCCTGGCAGCCGCTGCCGAAGATGCAGCTCCAGCGTGATGTCAGCCACGTCAGGTCGCAGCGGAAGACCTGCTCGTCGTCGGCGGGGTCGGGGAACTCCACCCAGGCACGGGCGAAATCGAGCCCGCCCTTCTCGTCCTGGACGGCGGGGACCGGCGGGTTCGTCTTCGGCTGCTTCGTGGCTTTGCCCGGCTTCGCCTTTTTCGTCTTCGACACGTGGCCAAGGGTAAGCGCGGGGCCGCAGTAGCGTTCCGTCCATGAGACTCGGAGTCCTCGACGTGGGTTCGAACACGGTTCATCTGCTGGTGGTCGACGCGCACCCCGGCGCCCGCCCCCTGCCCGCGCACTCGCACAAGGCCGAGCTCCGGCTCGCCGAGCTCCTCGACGTGGACGGGGCCATCGGCGCCGCCGGCATCGACCGCCTCGTGGCGACGGTCGGCGACGCGCTGCAGGCCGCCGAGGACAAGGGGTGCGAGGACGTCCTGCCGTTCGCGACCTCCGCCGTGCGCGAGGCGACCAACGCCGACGAGGTCCTGGGCCGGGTCAAGGCCGAGACCGGGGTCGGTCTCCAGGTGCTGAGCGGCGCGGAGGAGGCGCGGCTGACCTTCCTCGCCGCCCGCCGCTGGTTCGGCTGGTCGGCGGGCAAGCTCCTGGTCCTGGACATCGGCGGCGGCTCCCTGGAGATCGCGTACGGCATCGACGAGGAGCCCGACGCGGCGGTGTCGCTGCCGCTCGGGGCGGGCCGGCTCACCGCGGCCTGGCTGCCGGGCGACCCGCCGGACCCGCAGGACGTGAAGGCGCTGCGCCGTCACGTACGGGCGCAGATCGCCCGTACGGTCGGCGAATTCAGCCGCTTCGGCCGGCCCGACCACGTGGTCGCGACGTCCAAGACCTTCCGGCAGCTGGCGCGGATCGCGGGCGCGGCCCGTTCCGCCGAGGGACTGCACGTCCAGCGTGAGCTCAGTCGCAGATCGCTGGAGGAGTGGGTGCCCAAGCTCGCCGCGATGCCGATAGTCCAGCGCGCCGGCCTGCCCGGAGTCTCGGAAGGCCGCGCCGCGCAACTGCTGGCGGGAGCCCTGGTGGCGGAAGGGGCGATGGACCTTTTCGGGGTGGACACGCTGGAGGTCTGTCCGTGGGCGCTGCGCGAAGGCGTCATCCTGCGCCGCCTGGACCACCTGCCGCCGCCCGTCTGACCGCCCGCCCGTCTGACCGCGCACCTGCTCACCCGCCCGGCTGCCCGCCGGTCCACCCGCCTGCCACCGCCCGCCCGACATCCGCCCGGGAAGGGCCCGTACGCTGTTCCTCGTGGCAGAACCAGTGGTGCGCATCCCCGATGCGAAGGTCGCGCTGTCCACGGCGTCCGTGTATCCGGAGTCGACGGCGACGGCCTTCGAGATCGCCGCACGCCTCGGTTACGACGGTGTCGAGGTCATGGTGTGGACCGACCCCGTCAGCCAGGACATCGAGGCGCTGCGCAGACTCTCCGACTACCACGGCGTCCCCGTCCTGGCCATCCACGCGCCCTGTCTGCTGATCACCCAGCGCGTGTGGACCACGGACCCGTGGACGAAGCTCCGGCGGGCGCAGGCCGCCGCCGAGAAGCTCGGCGCGTCGGCCGTGGTCGTACACCCGCCGTTCCGCTGGCAGCGGCAGTACGCCCGCGATTTCGTCACCGGGATCTGGCGGATGGCGGAGGAGACCGACGTCCGTTTCGCCGTCGAGAACATGTATCCGTGGCGCTACCGGGACCGCGAGATGCTGGCGTACGCCCCCGAGTGGGACGTGACCAAGGACGACTACCGGCACTTCACCGTCGACCTGTCGCACACCGCGACCGCCCGCACCGACACCATGGCCATGGTCGACCGGATGGGCGACCGGCTCGGGCACGTGCACCTCGCGGACGGCAAGGGCTCGGCGAAGGACGAGCACCTCGTCCCCGGGCGCGGCAACCAGCCCTGCGCCGAGCTGCTGGAGCGCCTGGCGCTCAGCGGCTTCGACGGCCATGTCGTCATCGAGGTCAATACACGGCGGGCCATGTCGTCCGCCGAACGCGAGGCCGACCTCGCGGAGGCCCTCGCTTTCACCCGGCTGCACCTGGCGTCCCGGGTGTCGCAGCAGTGAGCGGACACGAGTGAGCGAGCAGCAGTGAGCGGGGACCAGTGAGCGGTACGGCGAGCGGCGGTACGGCGCCGGAGCCCCGCCGCCGGGGCCGCCCCCGCCGGTCGCCCGGGGACGCCGGCCCCGGAGCCCGCGAGCGGATCCTCCAGTCCGCCCGCGACGAATTCTCCGAGCGCGGCTACGACAAGACGTCGATGCGCGGCATCGCGAAGGCGGCGGGCGTCGACGCGGCGCTCGTCCACCACTACTTCGGTACGAAGGACGACGTCTTCGCGGCCGCCATCGAGATGTCCTTCGAGCCCGCCCTGGTGATCCCCGCGGTCCTCGGCCAGGGCGGCACGGACGGCATCGGGGAGCGGCTGGCCCGCTATTTCATCGGCATATGGGAGAACCCGGCGACCAGGGCACCGCTGCTCGCGGTCGTCCGGTCCGCGCTGACGAACGAGACGGCGGCGAAGGTGCTGCGCACGTTCGTGCTGCGCCGGCTGCTGGAGCGGGTGGCGGCGGAGCTCGACGTACCGGACCCGACCTTCCGGGCGGAGCTCGCGGCCTCGCACATGGTCGGGATCGCGATCCTGCGGTACGTCATCCGGGCGGAGCCGCTGGCGTCGGCGGATCCGGAGCGGATCATCGCGATGGTGGCCCCGACGCTCCAGCGGTACCTGACGCAGGAGTGACACGGGCGTGACGCGGGGCACGGCGCGAGGTCCCGCTGGGCGCCCGGCCCGTGTCCGGCCCGTGGCCTGCCCGGGGCCGTGACCGCAGGCCGAGCACCCCGTCCCGCATACCGGACGCGCTGTCCAGATCGTGGATCCGAGGCGTACGCTCGAAGTTACTCTCGTGAGTAAGCCTCGTACGTCCCATCTGCCTAAGGAGCGAGCGACGATGCCCGAGCTGAGGTCCCGCACAGTCACCCACGGCCGCAACATGGCGGGCGCGCGCGCCCTTATGCGGGCGTCGGGCGTAGCGAGCGCGGACATCGGCAAGCCGATCATCGCGGTCGCCAACTCCTTCACCGAGTTCGTCCCGGGGCACACCCACCTCGCGCCGGTCGGCCGGATCGTCTCCGACGCGATCCTGGCCGCGGGCGCCGTCCCCCGCGAGTTCAACACGATCGCCGTCGACGACGGCATCGCGATGGGCCACGGCGGCATGCTCTACTCCCTGCCCTCCCGCGACCTGATCGCCGACTCCGTCGAGTACATGGTCGAGGCGCACTGCGCGGACGCGCTGATCTGCATCTCCAACTGCGACAAGATCACGCCGGGCATGCTGATGGCCGCGCTGCGCCTCAACATCCCCACGATCTTCGTCTCCGGCGGCCCGATGGAGGCCGGCAAGGCCACCCTGGTCGACGGCACGGTCCGCAAGCTCGACCTGGTCGACGCGATCTCCGACGCGGTCAACGACAAGATCTCGGACGCGGACATCCTCCGTATCGAGGAGAACGCCTGTCCGACCTGCGGCTCCTGTTCCGGCATGTTCACCGCCAACTCGATGAACTGCCTCGCCGAGGCCATCGGCCTGGCCCTGCCCGGCAACGGCTCGGTCCTCGCCACGCACACCGCCCGCAGGGCCCTGTACGAGAACGCCGGCCGCACGATCGTCGAGATCACCAAGCGCCACTACGAGCAGGACGACCTCAGCGTCCTGCCCCGCAACATCGCCACCCGCGAGGCCTTCGAGAACGCCATGGCGCTCGACATCGCCATGGGCGGCTCCACCAACACGATCCTGCACCTGCTGGCCGCCGCCCAGGAGGCCGAGCTGGACTTCGGCCTCGACGACATGGACGAGGTCTCGCGCCGCGTCCCGTGCCTGGCCAAGGTCGCGCCGAACGTCGCCCCCGGCGGCACGTACTACATGGAGGACGTGCACCGCGCGGGCGGCATCCCCGCCATCCTGGGCGAGCTCTACCGCGGCGGCCTCCTCAACGAGGACGTGCACACCGTCCACTCCGCCACCCTCGCCGAGTGGCTGAAGACGTGGGACGTGCGCGGCGGCTCCCCGTCCGACGAGGCCGTCGAGCTGTGGCACGCGGCCCCCGGCTGCGTCCGCTCCGCGACCGCCTTCTCGCAGTCCGAGCGCTGGGACACCCTGGACACGGACGCCGAGGGCGGCTGCATCCGCTCCGTCGAGCACGCGTACTCCAAGGACGGCGGCCTGGCCGTCCTCAAGGGCAACCTCGCCGTCGACGGCTGCGTCGTGAAGACCGCCGGTGTCGACGAGTCGATCTGGACCTTCGAGGGCCCGGCGGTCGTCTGCGAGTCGCAGGACGAGGCCGTCGACAAGATCCTCCGCAAGGAGATCAAGGACGGCGACGTCGTCGTCATCCGCTACGAGGGCCCCAAGGGCGGCCCCGGCATGCAGGAGATGCTCTACCCGACGTCCTTCCTGAAGGGCCGCGGCCTCGGCAAGACCTGCGCGCTCGTCACGGACGGCCGCTTCTCGGGCGGTACGTCGGGCCTGTCCATCGGCCACGCCTCCCCGGAGGCGGCGTCGGGCGGCACGATCGCGCTCGTCGAGGACGGCGACCGCATCCGCATCGACATCCCGAACCGCACGATCGAACTCCTCGTCGCGGAGGAGGACCTGGCGGCCCGCCGCGAGGCACTCAGCGGCGTGTACGCCCCGAAGAACCGCGACCGCAAGGTCTCGCAGGCCCTGCGCGCGTACGCCGCGATGGCCACCAGCGCCGACAAGGGCGCGGTGCGGGACGTCTCGAAGCTGGGCTGAACGGAGCCTTCACCGGCGTGACCGGGCGGGACGGAGCAACCCACTCCGCCCCGCCCGGCCCCGTTCTCCCACCCGCTCTTCCTCACCAGCGCGCCGGATCCCCGTCCCCCACGGCGAAGACGGACCCGTCGGGCGCGGTGGCGAACACCTTGCCGGGAGCGGTGACGGGGGCGGGGAGCGAGGCCGCGAAGGTGTACGGTCCCTCACCCATGCGGGGCGTGGTCTGGCCCAGCAGCCTGCCGTCGGCGGCGTCGACCGCCAGCAGCCGCCCGTCGGCGGCCGACAGGTAGACGCGGCCTTCGGCCGTTACCGGTCGTGAGGCGCGGCTGACCGACGTCTCCAGTCGCCACCGCTGCGCGCGCTCAGCACTTCCCGCACCCCCCGCCCCCTCCGTACCGCGCATGTCGACGGCGATCAGCGAGCCGTTGACACCGAAGAGGTACGCCGTGTTCCCGCGCACCGTGGCCTGCGCCTGGTCGAGCGGTGCGACGAGGGGAACGCGGCGGGCGGTGCGCGCCGTGGTGTCGAGGCGTACGACCGCCCGCGTCACGCCGTCGGTGTCGTCCTCCAGCAGGAACAGAGCGCCGTCCGAGGTGCTGACCGGGCTGAGTATCCCGCTCAGCCGCTGTTCCCACTGCGCTTCGCCGCTGTCCGGATCGACCGCGACGACCGTGGTCGACGTACCGTCGTCCGACGCCGTGACCGCGTAGACCGGCCCCCGGCGGCCGGGCG
Source organism: Streptomyces altiplanensis (assembly GCF_053591575.1). Taxonomy (NCBI): domain Bacteria; kingdom Bacillati; phylum Actinomycetota; class Actinomycetes; order Kitasatosporales; family Streptomycetaceae; genus Streptomyces; species Streptomyces altiplanensis. Next base: position 40,698 of record NZ_JBSFUB010000051.1, read on the forward strand.
ATGCCACCCACCGGGTGCCGACGCCGCCGTGCCGCTCCGACCAGAGGGTTCTGCCCGTGGTGTGGTCGACGGCCCTGACGGTTCCGTCCGGGCCGGCCAGAAGCGCCGACGTCGCGGTGTGGAGGGCGACGGTGCCGCCGGAGGCACCGATACCGGTACTCCACCGGCGGACGCCGGTCCGCGGATCGAGGGCCTCCAGCCGGTCTCCGCCGGGTGTCACGACGTGCAGGAGCCCTCCGGCGAGGACGGGAGCGCTGTCGTCCGAGCGGGAACGGGGTGCGTCGCCGGCCGTCTTCTCCGACCAGTCGGCCTTTCCGTCGGCCGGGCTCAGACGGGAGGCCTTGACGCCGGTGGCGCTGCAGTAGAGGGCGCCGTCCGCGTACGAACAGGCAGGCGCGTGACTCCGCGCGCCGGCCGACAGGGAGACGCTCCAGGGACGGGCGGCCTCACCCGCCCCGGCCCGTTGCGCGACAGGTGCGGGACCGGGGCGGCCGTCGTCCGCCAGCGCGCGTACGCCGAGAACGCCGCCCACGACCAGCGACGAGGCCAGCGCCACGGTGAGCGCGGCCCGCCGGGGGCCGCCCTCGCGCCGGCGGGCGGGAGCGGCGGCAACGGCCCCGGCCGGTCCGGCCTGCGCGTCGGTCCCAGCAGCCGGCTCGGCTCCCGTGGCGCTCGCCGCCTTCGCCGGAGGCTTTCTCCTTGCGGCAGCTTCCTCCGCCCCGCCCGGAATCCTCTGCGCCGGTATGAACACCTGGGTGTCGTCGGCGGTCCGGTACGCCGCGGACCGCAGCGCGGCCATCAGCGCGTCCGGCGTGGGCCGGTCGGCGGGATCCTTCGCCAGGCACCGCGTGAACAGCGGGACCAGGGCTTTTGGTACGTCCGTCAGGTCCGGCTCGTCGTGCACCACCTGGTACGCGACGATGTACGGGCTGTCGGAGTCGAAGGGGCCGCGCCCGGTCGCCGCGTGGACGAGCACGGACCCCATCGCGAACACGTCCGCTGCCGGCCCCACTTCGCGCGGGCGCTGGAACTGCTCGGGTGCCATGAACGGCGGCGTACCGATCAGCTTGCCGGTCTCCGTCCGCAGATCGCTGTCCGCCGGCCGGGAGATGCCGAAGTCGATGACCTTGGGCCCGTCGGCCGCCAGCAGCACGTTGCTCGGCTTGAGATCGCGGTGCACCACACCCGCGCGGTGGATGTCGCGCAGCGACTCGGCGAGTCCAGCGCCGAGTCTGAGCAACTCCTCTGTACTCAGAGGGCCGTTCCGCTTGACGCGTTCGGCGAGGGTGGGGCCTTCGATGAACAGGGTGGCCATCCAAGGCCGTTCCGCATCCGTGTCGGCGTCCACGACGGGTGCGGTGAACGCTCCGCTCACCCGGCGGGCGGCGGAGACCTCCTGCCGGAAGCGAGCCCTGAACTCGGGATCTGCGGCAAAGTCGGCGTGCACCACCTTGACGGCGAGACGCAACCCGGAGCCGGAGGTGGCCAGATGGACCACACCCATGCCTCCTGAGCCGAGCACGGCTTCGAGCTGGTACTGCCCGGCGTAATCCGGATGCTCCGCTTCCGGTCCTGTCCCGGTGCTGCGCAGCGGCGGCATCGTCCACCCCCGTGTGAATCGTCCGCAAGCGAGACGCACGGAGCCTAGTCGATGATGCGTGCGATGTCGGTGTGGCTTGCTAGCCTGCGCGGCGTACGAAATACGTACATCAACGGGGGAGGGCCTCATGGCCGTGGGAGAAGACGCGGGCACCATCGAGAAGACCGCCGAGAAGACCGCCGAGAACACCACCGGGGAGGCAGTCGCGACCATGGCTGCCACCGCCACCGCGGAGACGCTGGCGGTGCGGTATCCCGTCGCTCCGGGCTACCGGGTGAACGTGCGCAGCGGCCCCGGCACCAACTACCGGATCGTCAAGGTCCTGCCGTACGACGCACGCGTGCCGATCAACTGCCAGTGCCCCGGGACGACCGTGTCGGGGCCGTACGGGACGACGAACCTCTGGTCCAACATCGCGAACAGCCAGTTCGTTTCGGACGCGTACATCAACACCGGCAGCGACGGCTATGTCGCCGTGCGCTGCGCCTGACGACGACGAGGGGAGCACACCACATGCTTCCCACCGGGCCCGCCGTCACCGTCGGCGGCACCCTGGCCGCATTCGGACGGGTGGCGGGCGCCGCCGGAGCGACGGCAGTGCCCGCCCCGGCCGGGTGCGCGGCCGCTCCCGGGAACGCAGTACCGGCTGATCAATACCCTGCCGTACGACGTCGGAGTTCCCGTCTGCTGCTCCACTGCTCCACTGCTCCACTGCTCCATTGCCAGAAGCCGGGCGAGACGGTCACGGCCCGTACGGGACGCCGAAGCCGTGGGACGGCACCGTGTCCGGGCAGTCCATTTCGACGCATACGCGAATACGGACCGCGATGGTTGCGTCGCCGTGCGCTGCGCCTGACCGCCCACCCCTCCCACCGGGGATAATCGACCCGTGAGCGAAAACGCCAGCGGCACCCCGACCACCCCCGACGCCCCCACCACTCCGGGCGACGGCGGAGGCGGCGGTCCGCAGCCCGAGCCCATCCGGTTCTTCGGCACGACCTGGGTGGACCACGGCAACGGCTACGGGCTGCGCCGGGCCGGGGCCGCCGTCGGTTCACTGGCCGCCGCTGCCGCCGGCTGCTTCGTGCTGCGCTTCGCCTACCAGGGCCTGGCGATCGCCGACGTCGGCAGCTTCCTGAACATCCTGGTGGTCGCCATGTTCGCGATCTGCAGCGCGATCGCCTTCCGCCGCACCTGGACGGGGTACGCACGCCGCCCCGACCCCGCCACCGAGGCCTCGCTGCGCAGCCTGAAGAGCATCGGCTTCATCGGCGTACTCCTCGCGTACTTCTTCCGCTCGCTCACCGAGGCCCCGGGCGAGAAGCTGCACCGCAGTGAGTACGAGACGGCCCTCATCCAGTACGAACGCCGCCGGGGCTCCCGCACGGGCAACCCGGCGGCCCGCAAGAAGAAGCCCAAGCGACGCCGTTAGCCGACCCGGCAACAGGAGGCCGCGCGGACGGACCCCTGCCCGTGGATGTCCCCGACCGCCCCGACCGCCCTGACCGCCCCGGGCGAGGACCGGCTCCATGGCGGACCTGGACGCGTTCGAGGAACAGCACACACGCCTCCGGGGCACCGCCTGCCGCATCACCGGACCGGTCGCCACCACCGCCGATGCCGCCGTAGAGGAGACCTGGCCGCGCCGACAGGCGCTCCCGGACGGCGGGGCCCGCGATCCGCGCCCGTACGCCGGCACGACCTCGCCGCCGGCGCCCGCCCCTCCTCGCCCCCCCGCTGTCCCGGTTCCCCGGGGCACCGGCGTCCAGCACGACGCCGCCCGCGCCACCGCCGTCGGCGGCGACTTCACCAGCATCGGGACGGCCGCCACCGAGCCCGGCTGTTGACCGGCGGGCAACTCACCCCGGGCCCCTCCTCCCGCGACCGCCCCCTGTCTGTACGACGCTCGAAACGCTCGGAGTGCGCGTCGAAGAGGGTCACCACGTCGACGACTCCGACACGGTCGACGCCGGTACCGTCGTCCGGGCCGGCGCGCTGACCGCGCGCACCGGGCCAGCGACCGCCGACGAGACCGGCCCTCGACGGCACGGGCCGCATCCGCGTGGACGCGGCCCTGCGCCCGGTCTCGCACCCCGGGACCCGCGCCGCAGGGTTACTCGGCCGCCGCGAGGGCCGGATCCGGTTCGTACGCGCCGACGACTCGCGCCGACGAATCGCCCCGCGACCGCGTCCTCACCGGCCGGCCGCGCGGTCGCCCTCGTGAAGGAGCAGATCGTACGTTCCACGATCCGCACTCTGCGCCTGGCATCCCGCCACCCCGCCCTGACCCGCAGCCTCCCGGCCCCGGAACTGGCTCCACGGCCCACGGCTCCACGGCCCCACGGCCCCACGGCCCCACAGACCCGCGGTTCCCAACCCACCACCGCCGGGCCGTGACCCGGCGGCGTATCAACCGCCCGGGTCCTTGACGCGCGTCACCACCGGGAGCATTATTCAACACATGATGAATTACGCCCCCGAGCCCGCGGTCACGGCAGACGGGGCCGCCGTGACCGCCCACGGCCTCACCGTCGTACGAGGCCGGCGCACCGTCCTGCGAAACCTCGGCTTCGCCGTCCCCCGAGGCAGAATCACCGGCCTCCTGGGCCCCTCCGGCTGCGGCAAGACGACCCTCATGCGAGCCGTCGTCGGCACCCAGGCCAAAGTCACCGGCACCCTCGAAGTCCTGGGCCGCCCGGCCGGCGACGCGACCCTCCGCCCCCGCATCGGCTACGTGACCCAAGCCCCCTCCGTCTACGCCGACCTCACGGTCCGCCAGAACCTGGACTACTTCGCGGCCGTTCTCCAGCCCGGCCGCGACCACCGCGAAGCCCGCCACGACGCCGTCACCCGCGCCATCGCCGACGTCGACCTCACCTCGCACCAGGCCGCCCTGGCCGGCAGCCTCTCGGGCGGCCAGAGCAGCCGCGTGTCCCTGGCCGTGGCCCTCCTCGCCACGCCCGAACTCCTCGTCCTGGACGAACCGACCGTCGGCCTCGACCCGGTCCTGCGCCGCGACCTGTGGAACCTCTTCCACACCCTCGCGGACCGCGGCGCCACCCTCCTCATCTCCTCCCACGTGATGGACGAGGCCGAGCGCTGCCACCGCCTCCTCCTCATGCGCGAGGGCGAGATCCTGGCCGAGGGCACCCCCGAAGCCCTCCGCTCCCGTACGCACCGCGCCACGGTGGAAGAGGCGTTCCTCCACCTGGTCGACGAGGCGAACTCCCGCCAGGAGGCAACCCGATGAACGCTTCCCGCACCCTCGCCACAGCCGCCCGCGTCCTGACCCAGCTGCGCCACGACCCCCGGACGATCGCGCTCCTGCTCCTCGTCCCGGTAGTGATGATCACGCTGCTGCGCTTCGTCTTCGACGCGTCGCCGCGGACCTTCGACTCCATCGGCGCGTCCCTGCTCGGGATCTTCCCCCTCATCACGATGTTCCTGGTGACATCGATCGCCACCCTGCGAGAACGCACCTCGGGCACCCTCGAACGCCTCCTCGCCATGCCCCTGGCCAAGGCCGATCTGATCGCGGGCTACGCCCTGGCCTTCGGCCTCCTGGCCGTAGTCCAATCAGCCCTGGCCACAGGAGCCTCCCTCTGGTTCCTGGGCCTGGACGTGGTCGGCTCCCCCTGGCTGCTGCTCCTGATCGCCCTCCTCGACGCCCTGCTGGGCACAGCACTGGGGCTGTTCGTCTCGGCCTTCGCGGCGTCGGAATTCCAGGCCGTCCAGTTCATGCCGGCGGTGATCTTCCCGCAGCTGCTTCTGTGCGGCCTGTTCACTCCCCGCGACACGATGCAGCCGGCCCTGGAGGCGATCTCGAACGTGCTCCCCATGTCGTACGCCGTGGACGGCATGAACGAAGTCCTGCGCCACACGGACGTGACGTTCACCTTCGTCCGGGACGCCGCGATCGTCGCGGCCGTGGCCCTCCTGGTCCTCATCCTGGGCGCAGCCACCCTCCGCCGCCGCACCACGTAGTAACTCACCCCACCGGACCACCCCACCTCACCCCGCCCCAGGTCACCCACCCCGTTCCGCCCACCGGACACCCCGCCCCCACCCCGCCCCCCGGTGCGAAGATGTCCCCTGAACGGCAGAGAAGCCAGACGCACCAGACGCGCCCACCGGCGAGGTGAACCGCATGACCCAGACAGTCGCATTCCTCGGCACCGGAAAAATCGGCGAGGCCCTGCTCAGCGGAATGATCCGAGCCGGCTGGCGCCCCGCCGACCTCCTGGTCACCGCCCGCCGCCCCGAGCGCGCCGAAGAACTCCGCACCCGCTACGGCGTCGAACCGGTGACCAACGCCGAAGCCGCCAAGCGCGCCGACACCCTCATCCTCACGGTCAAGCCGCAGGACATGGGCAAACTCCTCGACGAACTCGCCCCCCACGTCCCCGCCGACCGCCTGGTCATCAGCGGCGCCGCCGGCATCCCCACCGCCTACTTCGAAGAGCGCCTCGCCCCCAACACCCCGGTCGTCCGCGTCATGACGAACACCCCCGCCCTCGTGGACGAGGCGATGTCCGTCATCTCGGCCGGCACCCACGCCACCCCCGAGCACCTCCTCCACACCGAGGAGATCTTCGGCGGCGTAGGCAAGACACTCCGCGTCCCCGAGTCCCAGCAGGACGCGGCCACAGCCCTCTCCGGCTCCGGCCCGGCGTACTTCTACTACCTCGTCGAGGCGATGACCGACGCCGGCATCCTCCTCGGCCTGCCCCGCGCCCAGGCCCACGACCTGATCGTCCAGGCAGCCATCGGCGCGGCCGTGATGCTCCGCGACAGCGGCGAGCACCCGGTGAAGCTCCGCGAGGCAGTCACCTCACCCGCCGGAACCACCATCAACGCGATCCGCGAGCTCGAGAACCACGGTGTACGAGCCGCCCTCATCGCGGCCCTCGAAGCGGCCCGCGACCGCAGCCGCGAGCTCGCCTCGGGCAACGGCTGACCCAGCGACTACCCGACACCCGCGCCCGCACCCGCACCCGGGACCGGCGAACCGGAAACCCCCACCCGCTCCGCCGCCCGCACCAGCTCCTCCGTCCCCACCACTTGCGCGAACCCACCGTCGTGCAGCGACACGGCGGTGGCCCGCGCCAGCTCATCGGCGCTCAGCGTCCACCCCCACGGCCCGGCCCCGTCGAAGGTGTACGTCGCATCCAGCGCGAACAGCACCTCGTACCCCAGGTTCCCGCCCATCCGAGCCGTCGTCTCGGCGCACATGTTGGTCTGGATCCCGGCCACGACGATCTGCCGCACTCCGCCCGCGCCCCCCACCCCCTTCAGCCACGCATCCAGGTCCGGCGTCCCGTAGAAGGCCGAGTTCACGCTCTTGGTGACGAAGAGCTCCGCCCCGCCGCCCTTCCCGCGCCGCTGCTCCACGTACTCCTTGAACCCGTTCCCCTCGTACCCGGCCCGCAGCGGCGAATCGGGCTTCTGCGAGTCGTGCCGTACGAAGACGACCGGCCGCCCCGTCGCCTGCCACGTGTCGATCAGAGCGGCGATGTTCTCGTCGGCCGCCGGATTGTTCCGAGGCCCCCAGTGCTCCTCCTCCTCGAACCCCTTCTGTACGTCGACAACCACCAGCGCTGCGTTCTCTGCGATCTCCATACCGACGATGCTGCCGCCCGCCACCGGCTCCTCCCATACGGAGGAAAGCCATCGCTCGATGGTTTACTGCCAAGGTGACTTCCCGAGCGACCCCTCACCGCATCGCGCTCCTCACCTTCCCGGGAATCCGTGCGTTCGACGTCTCCGTCATCACCGAGGTCTGGGGTGTCGACCGCACCGACCGCGGCGTCCCCGCCTTCGACCTCCGCCGGGTCGCCGTCGACCGCACCCCCGTCCTTATGCGGGGCGGCCTCACCCTCACCCCCGACCGCACCCTCGACTGGCTGGCCGGCACCCGCACCGCCCCCCACCTGATCGTCGTCCCAGGCCTGGACGACCACCTCACCCCGGCCCCGCCCCAGGTCCTGGACGCCCTCCGCCGAGCCCACACCCGAGGCACTCCCATCGCCGCGCTCTGCGGAGGCGCTTTCACCCTCGCTCAGGCCGGCCTCCTGGACGGCCGTCGGGCCATCACCCACTGGAACCTCACCGACCTCTTCCGTACGCACCACCCCCACGTCACCGTCGTCCCCGACGCCCTCTTCATCGAGGACGACAACATCTGGACCTCCGCCGGAACCGCCGCCGGCATCGACCTGTGCCTCCATCTCCTCCGTACGACGCACGGCGCCGAAGCCGCCGCGACCGTCGCCCGCTCGATGGTCACCGCCCCCTTCCGCACCGGCACCCAGGCCCAGTTCATCGAGCACCCCACACCCCGGGCCGACCGCGACGCGGACACCCTCGCCTCCGTACGCGAATACGCCCTGCGCCACCTGCACGAACCGCTCACCGTCACCGGCCTCGCAGCCCGCGCCGGCATGTCCCCCCGTTCCTTCGCCCGACACTTCTCAGCGACCACCGGCACCACTCCGCAGCGCTGGCTCATCACCCAGCGCCTCGCCGCCGCCCAGAAGCTGCTGGAACGCACCGACCACCCCATCCCCGAGGTGGCCCGCCGCGCGGGTTTCGGCAGCGAGGTGACCATGCGCCAGCACTTCGCGGCCCACCTCGCCACCAGCCCACGCGACTACCGCGCGGCCTTCCGCCGCCCTCAGCCCGCAGGCAGCAGCCCGATGGCCCGATAAGCGGCGTCCACCGTCGGCCGCGCCATCCCCCGAGCCCGCTCCGCCCCCTCCCTCAGCACCTGATCCACATAACCGGGATCGGCCGCCAGCTCCGCGTGCCGCTCCCGCACCGGCCTCAGCAACTCGACGACAGCCTCCGCGGTGTCCTTCTTCAACGCCCCGTACGACTCGTACACACCGGCCAGCTCCTCCGGGTTCCCACCCTCACAAGCCGCGAGCACATCCAGCAGATTCGCGACCCCGGGCTTCTCCTCCCGGTCGTACTCCACCTCGCGCCCACTGTCCGTCACGGCCCGCATGATCTTCTTCCGCACCACTTCGGGCTCGTCGAGCAGATAGACGATCCCCGCGGTGGCCGCGTGCGACTTCCCCATCTTCGAAGTCGGCTCCTGAAGGTCCATGACCCGAGCGGCCACCTCCGGACGCGTGGCCTTCGGCACCACGAAGGTGTGCCCGTACCTCTGGTTGAACCGCACCGCCAGATCCCGGGTCAGCTCCACGTGCTGGGTCTGGTCGTCCCCCACCGGCACCTCATCGGTCCCGTACGCCAGGATGTCCGCCGCCATCAGCGCCGGATACGTCAGCAGTGACAGCCGCACACTCTCCCCGGCCGCCCGCGCCCGCGCGCTCTTCTCCTTGTACTGGATCATCCGCCGCAGCTCACCGTCCGTGGCCGTGCATTCCATTACGTACGACAGCCGCGCGTGCTCATCCACATGGCTCTGCACGAACACGGTGCACAGCGCCGGATCGAGCCCGGCCGCCAGCAGCAGCGTGGCGGCCTGCCGACTGAGCCGCCGTACCCGCGCCGGATCGTGTTCGACGGTCAGCGCGTGCAGGTCCACGACACAGAACAGCGCGTCGGCCCGGTGCTGATCGGCCTCGGCCCACCGCCGCACGGCCCCGAGATAGTTGCCCAGCGTCAGGTGCCCGGTCGGCTTGACCCCGCTGAAGATCCGCGTCATCTCTCTTGCCTCCTGGTAGGAGCCGCCACCACCGGCGACCGGCCTCCCGGAGGGAGAAACACGAACGGCCGCCGAAGCGGCGGCCGTTGAGCGCATACGTGTCTGCCGGCCGCCGTCAGGCGGCCCGCCACCCCTGGGTGTACGTACGCGAAGTCATGGCCCCCACCATAGCGGCGGAGCCCCCGGTTGACAGGGGATTGACACCTACGTAGTGTTCTCCGAGTTGTCCGACGTGAGCACCGGCCCCGGCCGGCCCCGGACAGCCATTCCGCAGAAACCACTGGAGCGAACGACAGTTGTCGTCCCACTTTTGTGCGTTTTTGCGAAATGAAGAATCCGCGTTCGAAGGAACGCTCCCGATTAGCTCGGGAGCCAGGATTCCGCTAAAGTCTCACTCGTCGGAACGGCCCAGCGGCCGGAAAGACAAACCCCGCCGACCGGGGATCGGGCCCGAAAGGATCTGATAGAGTCGGAACCGCCGGAAAGGGAAACGCGAAAGCGAAGAACCGGAAGGCGCCGAGGAAGTCGGGCCGGAAAGGGTCTGATAGAGTCGGGAACACGAAATGCCGAACGAAAGCCCGGAGGAAAGCCCGCGAGG
>NZ_JBSFUB010000052.1:0-50069 GCF_053591575.1 Streptomyces altiplanensis
TATCTTGGTTTCGTTTTCGTCGTTCCCTGCGCGTGCGGCCCCCGGGCCCCACTCACGTACGGACCGGGAGGATCAGGTCTCGTGCCGCGCCGCGGCGGCCGCGGCCGCCTTGCGCTCCTTCTCGGCCTTCTCCTGCGCCTCCATCTCGGCGAACACGTCGATGGGCGGCGGCGCCTTCGCCAGGAAGACCCAGGTCAGGTAGACGGCGAGCAGGAACGGCGGGATCTTCAGCGCGACCAGGACCCAGCCGAGCTGGGTGGTGTCCGCCCACCAGTACAGCGGGAAGAGGATCGCGCACTTGCCGAGCAGGATCAGGCCCCAGGCCCAGCTCGCCTTGGCGTACGCCTTCTTGCGCCCGGGGTTGCGCGTCCGCCAGGAGAGGTTCTCCTTGAAGATCGGGCCGAGGATCAGGCCGATCAGCGGGACGCCCGCGAGCGTGGTCACGATGTACGCGAGGGCGAGGCCCAGGGTGTAGATCATGCCCGGCAGGTAGAAGTCCTTGGCGTTGCCGGTCATCATCGCGAAGACGACACCGAAGGCGACTCCGAAGACCCCGCTGAAGGCGTGCTTGACGGTGTCCCGGCGGATCAGCCGTACGGCGACGAGCAGCAAGGACACCGTGAGGGCGGCGATGGCCGAGACGTGCAGGTCCTTGTTGATCGTGAAGATGGTCACGAACAGCAGGCCGGGGAGCACGGTCTCCACCATGCCCCTGAGGCCGCCGAAGGCCTCGAAGAGGGCGGCCTCCGTGACGGCCTTCGCGTCCTGGGCGTCCTGAGCGGCTGCTGCGCTGTCGTGATCCGTCGCGGTCGGCTTGTCGAGAGACGTCACCGGCTACTCCTGTCCGAGCGGTCGGAGTTCGTATTTGGGATTGAAGAGCACCCGGCGGCCGTGACTCATGGAGACCCGGCCCGAGGCGATGAGCCTGCGGCCCGGTTCTATGCCCACGATGGAACGGCGGCCCAGCCACACCACGTCCAGCGGCGCGGTGCCGTCGAACAGCTCCGCCTCCAGGGCGGGTACACCGGCGCGAGGGCGCAGGGTGACCGTGCGCAGGGTACCGGTCACCTTCACCACCTGGCGGTCGTCGCAGTCGCAGATGCGGGAGCACCCCGCGGCCTGGGCGTCCTCCTGCAGCTCCGCGGAGTGCAGGTCCTCCTGCGAGGTGGACAGCCGGTCGAGCATCCGGCGGAACCTGCCGGCCGGCTTCTCCGAACGTGGTACGGCACTCATACACGAAGCGTACCGGGGAGCGGGCCCGCCCGGATCACACCGGACCGGCCCCGCATCGCACCGGACCGGCCCCGGATGGCACCGGGCCGGCGCCGCCTCACCGCTCGAAGCGGTATCCCATGCCGGGTTCGGTGACGAAGTGCCTGGGGTGCGAGGGGTCCGCCTCCAGTTTGCGGCGCAGCTGCGCCATGTAGACCCGCAGGTAGTTGGTCTCGGTGCCGTACGAAGGGCCCCAGACCTCCTGGAGGAGCTGCTTCTGGCTGACCAGGCGGCCCGTGTTCCGTACGAGCACCTCCAGGAGGTGCCATTCGGTGGGCGTCAGCCGTACGTCCCTGCCGTCGCGGTGCACCTTCTTCGCGGCCAGGTCGACGGTGAAGTCGCCGCCCGCGTCGACGAGCACGTCGTCCTCGGTGGCGCCGGCCGGCTCGGCCCTGCGGACCGCGGCGCGGAGCCTGGCGAGCAGCTCGTCCATGCCGAAGGGCTTGGTGACGTAGTCGTCGGCCCCGGCGTCCAGCGCCTCCACCTTCTCGTCGGAGGTGTGGCGGGCGGAGAGCACCAGGATCGGTACGCGCGTCCAGCCGCGCAGCCCCCTGATCACCTCCACGCCGTCCATGTCGGGCAGGCCGAGGTCCAGGACGACCACGTCGGGGTGGCGGGCGGCCGCGAGCCGGAGCGCGGTCGCTCCGTCGGGGGCCGCGTCGACTTCGTACGTGCGCGCCTTCAGGTTGATCACGAGGGCGCGCACGATCTGCGGCTCGTCGTCGACCACGAGCACCCGGGTCATGGAATGCCTGCCTTTCTGCGGGACATGCGGAACAGCGTGGGCGCCCGGGTCATGAGGTGACCTGGGCGGGAAGACCGGGGCGTGCCGGGGAGTGTCCCGGGGCCGCCCTGAGGGTGAGGACCATCGTCATGCCGCCTCCGGGCGTGTCCTCGGCGGTCAGCGTGCCGCCCATGGACTCGACGAAGCCGCGGGCGACGGCGAGACCGAGGCCGACCCCGGCCCCGCGCGGGGCGTCGCCGTAGCGCTGGAACGGCTCGAAGATCCGCTCCTTGCCGTCGTCCGGCACGCCGGGTCCGCGGTCCGCGACGCGCAGCTCGACACGGTCGCCGAGCGCGCTCGCGGCGACGGAGACGGGGGTGCCGCCGGGACTGTATTTGACGGCGTTCTCGACGATGTTGGCGACGGCGCGTTCGAGGAGCCCCCGGTCGACGGCCACCATCGGCAGGGACTCCGGGATGTCGAGGCCGACGCTCTCGGCCGGCACGCCGACCAGGGCCATCGGAACGACCTCGTCGAGGTCGGTCTCGCGGAGGAGCGGGGTGACGGTGCCGGTCTGGAGCCTGGACATGTCGAGGAGGTTGCCGACGAGGTGGTCGAGGCGGTCCGCGCCCTCCTCGATGCTCGCGAGCAGTTCCGCCTCGTCGGCCTGCGACCAGGCCACGTCGTCGGAGCGCAGGGACGACACGGCGGCCTTGATCGCGGCCAGCGGTGTACGCAGGTCGTGGCTGACGGCGGCGAGCAGGGCGGTGCGGATGCGGTTGCCCTCGGCGAGCTTGCGCGCCCCCTCGGCCTCCCCGACCAGGCGCTGCCGGTCGAGTACGACGGCGGCCTGGGCGGCGAAGGCGCCGAGCACCCGGCGGTCCTCGGCGGGCAGCACGCGGCCGGAGAGCGCGAGCGCCATGTGGTCGCCGATGGGCATGTCCACGTCGGCGTCCTCGGGGCGGCCGAGCGGCCTGGGCCCGACGCCGGCGGCGCAGGTCCAGGGGTCGACGTCGCTCGCGCGTTCCAGCAGCGCCACGGACTCCATGGCGAAGGTCTCCCGGACCCGCTCCAGGAGGGCGTCCAGGGTCGTCTCGCCGCGCAGGACGCTGCCCGCGAGGAAGGAGAGGATCTCGGACTCGGCGCGCAGCCGGGCGGCCTGGTGGGTGCGGCGGGCGGCCAGGTCGACCACGGAGGCGACCGCGACGGCCACCGCGAAGAAGATCACTATGGCGACGATGTTCTTCGGGTTGCTGATCGTCAGGGTGTGGGTGGGCGGCGTGAAGTAGTAGTTCAGCAGGAGCGAGCCGACGGCGGCCGAGGCGAGCGCGGGCAGCAGTCCGCCGAGCAGGGCCGCGACGACGGTGAGGAAGAGGAAGAGCAGGACGTCGTTGGCGAGCCCGGGGCCGTTCTCCATGCTGGTGAGCAGCAGCGAGAGCAGGACGGGCGCGACGACGCCGACCAGCCAGCCGGAGACGATCCGGGCCCGGCCGAGGCGGGCGCCGCGGGCGACGGGCAGGCCCCGGCCCTTGGCGACGTGGTCGTGGGTGACGATGTGGACGTCCAGGTCGGGTCCGGACTCGCGGGCCACGGTGGCGCCGACGCCGGGGCCGAAGACGTACTGCCAGGTCTTGCGTCGGCTGGAGCCGAGCACGATCTGGGTGGCGTTGACACCGCGGGCGAACTCCAGCAGCGAGGAAGGGACGTCGTCGCCTATGACGTGGTGGAAGGTGCCGCCGAGGTCCTCGACGAGTGTGCGCTGTACGGCGAGTTCCTTGGGCGAGGCCGAGGTCAGCCCGTCGCTGCGGGCGACGTAGACGGCGAGGATCTCGCCGCCGGAGCCCTTGGCCGCCATGCGCGAGGCGCGGCGGATGAGCGTACGGCCCTCGGGTCCGCCGGTGAGGCCCACGACGATGCGCTCGCGCGCCTGCCAGGTGGAGCGGATGTTGTGCTCGCCGCGGTACTGCTGGAGGTACTCGTCGACGCGGTCGGCGACCCACAGGAGCGCCAGTTCGCGCAGCGCGGTGAGGTTGCCGGGGCGGAAGTAGTGGGACAGGGCGGCGTCGAGCTTGTCCGGCTTGTATATGTTGCCGTGGGCCATGCGGCGGCGCAGCGCCTGGGGCGACATGTCGACCAGCTCGATCTGGTCGGCGCGGCGGACGACCTCGTCGGGTACGGTCTCCCGCTGCCGTACGCCGGTTATCGACTCGACGACGTCGCCGAGGGACTCCAGGTGCTGGATGTTGACCGTGGAGATGACGTCGACGCCCGCCTGGAGCAGTTCCTCGACGTCCTGCCAGCGCTTGGCGTTGCGCGAACCGGGGACGTTGGTGTGGGCGAGTTCGTCGACGAGGGCGACGGCGGGACGGCGTTCGAGGACCGCGTCGACGTCCATCTCGGTGAAGACCGTGGAGCGGTACTCGATCGTGCGGCGCGGGATGTGCTCCAGACCGTGCAGCATCACTTCGGTGCGCGGCCGGTCGTGGTGCTCGACGAAGGCGACGACGCAGTCGGTGCCGCGCTCGACCCGGCGGTGGGCCTCGGAGAGCATGGCGTACGTCTTGCCGACACCCGGCGCCGCGCCGAGGTATATCCGAAGCTTGCCGCGTCCCATGGCCCCATTGTCTTCCAGCGAGGTGCTGCGGCCCGATGGGCCGGCTCTGGTGAAGCTACATCCCCGGAATACGACAAAACAGGCGGAGGGCGGGGATCAGGTGCGTATTGACACGACTCTGACGCCCGTCGGCGGCCCTCTCGGACTCAGACGTGCTCGACGAGGTGGCCGTCGCCGAGTTCGAGCACCCGGTCGGCGAGCCCCAGGAGCTGGGCGTCGTGCGTGGCGACCAGCGCGGTGACGCCCTCACTCCGTACGACCGCCCGCAGCAGCTCCATCACGGCGAGGCCGGTCTCCGCGTCGAGCTGGCCGGTGGGCTCGTCCGCGATCAGCAGCGCCGGCTTGTTGGCGAGCGCGCGGGCGATGGCGACACGCTGCTGCTGGCCGCCGGAGAGCTCGCCGGGGCGCTGCGCCGCGTGGTCGGCCAGGCCGACGAGGTCGAGCAGCAGCTCGACGCGCTCCTCGCGCGCCTTGGGGTCGGTCCTGCGCAGCCGCATGGGTACGCCGACGTTCTCGGCGGCGGTGAGGATGGGGATCAGGCCGAAGGACTGGAAGATGAAGCCGATGCGGTCGCGGCGCAGTGCGAGCAGGCCGTCCTCGCCGAGGCCCGCCAGTTCCGTGCCGTCGACGACGACGCGGCCCCGGTCGGCGGCGTCGAGGCCGCCGACCAGGTTGAGCAGGGTCGTCTTGCCGGAACCCGACCGGCCCTTGAACGCGACGAGCTCGCCGCGCGGCACGCGGAAGGAGACACCGCGCAGCGCGTGGACGGCCGCCGCCCCCGTGCCGTAGGAGCGGTGCAGGTCCGTCACCTCGACCATGGGCCCCGCGGCCGGATCCGCGGTCACGGCCGTGCCGACGCCGCCCCTGGTGCTCTCGCCCATACGTGCTCCCCCGTGCGGTGGTCCGGCCGGGCGCCAGTATGGTCACGCCGGGTCCGGACCCGCAACGGTCAGCGCCCGGCCACGAGTTCCCTGAGCGCGATGTTGAGCCCGAGGACGTTCACCCGGGGCTCCCCCATGAAGCCGAGGGTCCGTCCTTCGGTGTGGTCCTCGACCAGCTTCTCCACCTGCCGGGCGTCCAGGCCGTTCCTCTCGGCGACGCGGGGCACCTGGAGGGCGGCGTACCGGGGGGAGATGTGCGGGTCCAGTCCCGAGCCGGAGGAGGTGACGGCATCGGCCGGCACGTCCGCGGGCCCGACCCGGTGACCGGCTGTGGAGTTGTCCCTGATGACGGCGGCCCTGGCCTCCTTCACCCAGGCGATCAGCTCCTCGTTGTCGCCGGAGCGGTTGGTCGCGCCGGAGAGGAGGAGCTTGTACTGCGTGTTGACGGTATTGGCGCCCAGCCCGTTGGACGGGCGTGGCTGGAACCACTTCAGGTCGGGGGCAGGTGTCTCCTGGCCGGGCTCGAGGGGCAGGTCATAGCGCTGGCCGATGAGTTCGGAGCCGACGACCCTGCCTCCGGACCTGACTTCTGAGCCGTTGGCCCGGTGCGGGAAGAGGGCCTGCGCGGCGCCGGTGACGGCGAGCGGGTAGAGGACGCCGCAGAGGGCGGTGAGGACGAGCAGGGCCCGGAGCGCGGCGCCGAGCAGCCGTACGGAGTTTCCCGGGTTTCCCGGTGAGTTGTTCATGACGTCACCCGATGCCGGGGATGGAGGAGATGACCAGGTCGATGATCTTGATGCCGATGAACGGCGTGACCAGGCCGCCGAGGCCGTAGACGCCGAGATTGCGCCTGAGCATCCGGTCGGCGCTCATCGGCCGGTAGCGCACGCCCTTCAGGGCGAGCGGCACCAGCGCGACGATGACCAGCGCGTTGAACACGACCGCGGAGAGGATCGCGGACTCGGGCGAGGCCAGGCCCATGATGTTGAGCCTGTCCAGGCCCGGGTACACGGCCGCGAACATGGCCGGGATGATCGCGAAGTACTTCGCGACGTCGTTGGCGATCGAGAACGTCGTCAGCGCGCCGCGCGTGATGAGCAGCTGCTTGCCGATCCCGACGATCTCGATCAGTTTGGTCGGGTCCGAGTCCAGGTCCACCATGTTCCCGGCCTCCTTGGCGGCCGAGGTGCCGGTGTTCATCGCCACGCCCACGTCCGCCTGCGCGAGGGCCGGGGCGTCGTTGGTGCCGTCACCGGTCATCGCGACGAGCTTGCCGCCGGCCTGTTCCCGTCTGATGAGGGCCATCTTGTCCTCGGGGGTGGCCTCGGCGAGGAAGTCGTCGACACCGGCCTCCTCGGCGATGGCCCTGGCGGTCAGCGGGTTGTCACCCGTGACCATGACCGTCCTGATGCCCATCCGGCGCAGCTCGTCGAACCGCTCCCGCATGCCCTCCTTGACGACGTCCTTGAGGTGGACGACGCCCAGTACCCGGGCACCGTTCCCGTCCTCGCGGGCCACCAGCAGCGGCGTACCGCCGGCCTGGGAGATCCGGTCGGCGAGCGCCCGCGCGTCACCGGCCACCTCGCCGCCGTGTTCCTCGACCCAGGCCACGACCGCCCCGGTCGCGCCCTTGCGGACCCTGCGCCCGTCGACGTCCACACCCGACATCCGGGTCTGTGCGGTGAAGGGCACCCACGCGGCGCCCGTGAGCTCCCCCTGGTGGCGTTCGCGCAGTCCGTACTTCTCCTTGGCCAGTACGGTGATCGAACGCCCCTCGGGGGTCTCGTCGGCCAGCGAGGAGAGCTGTGCGGCGTCCGCGAGTTCGGCCTCGGCAACGCCCTTGACCGGCACGAACCCGGCGGCCTGCCGGTTTCCCAGCGTGATGGTGCCGGTCTTGTCGAGCAGCAGGGTCGACACATCGCCCGCCGCCTCGACCGCCCGCCCCGACATCGCCAGCACGTTGCGCTGTACGAGCCGGTCCATGCCGGCGATGCCGATCGCGGAGAGCAGCGCGCCGATGGTGGTCGGGATCAGGCAGACGAGCAGCGCGATCAGCACGGTCATCGGCTGCTCGGCGCCCGCGTGGGCCGCGAACGGCTGGAGTGTGACGACCGCGAGCAGGAAGACGACGGTCAGGGAGGCGAGCAGGATGTTCAGGGCGACTTCGTTGGGCGTCTTCTGCCGGGCCGCGCCCTCGACCAGGCCGATCATCCGGTCGACGAAGGTCTCGCCCGGCTTCGTCGTGACCCTGATGACGATGCGGTCGGAGAGGACCTTCGTACCGCCGGTGACGGCCGACCTGTCGCCGCCCGACTCCCGGATGACCGGGGCGGACTCGCCCGTGATCGCGGACTCGTCGACGGACGCGACCCCTTCGACGACATCGCCGTCGCCGGGGACGGTGTCGCCCGCCTCGCAGACCACCAGGTCGCCGACGCGCAGGCCGGTGCCCGGCACCCGCTCCTCGGCGGGGCCGTTCAGCCGTCGCGCCACCGTCTCGGTCCTGGCCCTGCGCAGGGTGTCGGCCTGCGCCTTGCCCCGGCCCTCGGCGACGGCCTCCGCGAGATTGGCGAAGACCGTGGTCAGCCACAGCCAGGCGGTGATCGCCCAGCCGAACCAGTCGGTGGGGTCGGCGAGGGCGAAGGCGGTGGTCAGTACCGATCCCACCCACACCACGAACATCACGGGTGACGTGACCATCACCCGCGGGTCGAGCTTCCTGATCGCGTCGGGGAAGGACGTGAGCAGTTGCCCCGGATCGAACAGACCTCCGCCGACACGGCCGCCGGCGGCATCGGGCCTGTGCCCGGCCGGCGCGTCCGGGTGCGGCGCGTCCTGGTGCGGCGCGCGGGCCGCGGTGTCGGTACTCATGACGCGAGCCCTTCGGCGAGCGGGCCCAGTGCGAGGGCCGGGAAGTAGGTCAGACCGGCGATGATCATGATGGTGGAGACCAGCACCCCGCTGAAGAGCGGCTTGTCGGTACGGAGGGTGCCCGCGGTCTCCGGCACCGGCCGCTGCTCGGCGAGCGAGCCCGCGAGTGCCAGGACGAACACCATCGGGAGGAAGCGGCCGAGCAGCATCGCGACACCGATGGTGCTGTTGAACCACTGCGTGTCGGCGTTCAGGCCGGCGAAGGCGCTGCCGTTGTTGCTGGCGCCCGAGGTGTAGGCGTAGAGGATCTCGGAGAAGCCGTGCGCGCCGGAGTTGGTCATCGAGCCGGCCGGGGTCGGCAGCGCCATCGCGGCCGCGGTGAAGGAGAGCACCAGCGCCGGGGTGATCAGGATGGAGCAGGCGGCGAACTTGATCTCGCGGACGCCGGTCTTCTTGCCCAGGTACTCGGGCGTACGGCCGACCATCAGCCCCGCGACGAACACCGCGACGACCGCCATGACCAGCATGCCGTAGAGGCCGGAGCCGACACCTCCGGGCGCGATCTCGCCCAGCTGCATGCCCAGCATGGTGATGCCGCCGCCGAAGCCGGTGTACGAGGAGTGGAAGGAGTTGACGGCGCCGGTCGAGGTGAGTGTGGTGGCCACCGCGAAGACCGACGAGCCGCCGATCCCGAAGCGGGTCTCCTTGCCCTCCGTCGCACCGCCCGCGAGGTCGAAGGCGGGGCCGCCGTGGTGGAACTCGGTCCACATCATCAGGGCGGTGAAGCCGAGCCAGATGGCCGCCGTCGCGGCGAGGATCGCGTAGCCCTGACGCAGGTTCCCGGTCATGCGGCCGAAGGTCCGGGTGAGCGCGAACGGGATGAGGAGGATCAGGAAGATCTCGAAGAGGTTCGAGAAGGGGGTCGGGTTCTCGAAGGGGTGGGCGGAGTTGGCGTTGAAATAACCGCCGCCGTTGGTGCCCAGCTCCTTGATGACCTCCTGCGACGCGACCGCGCCGCCGTTCCACTGCTGCGCACCGCCCGTGCTGTGCCCGTCCAGGAACTGCCCGACCTCATGGATCCCGGCGAAGTTCTGGATCGCGCCGCACGCCACCAGCACGAGCGCGCCGATCACCGAGAGGGGCAGCAGGACGCGGACCACTCCGCGCACGAGGTCGGCCCAGAAGTTGCCCAGCTCACCGGTGCGGGACCCGGCGAAGCCCCGTACGAGAGCCACCGCGACGGCCATGCCGACCGCCGCGGAGACGAAGTTCTGCACGGCGAGGCCGCCGGTCTGCACGACGTGGCCCATGGCCTGTTCGCCGTAGTACGACTGCCAGTTGGTGTTGGCGACGAAGGACGCGGCGGTGTTGAACGCCTGGTCCGGATCGATGGAGGAGAAACCGAGCGAGCCGGGGAGGGAGCCCTGGACGCGCTGGAGCAGATAGAGGAAGAGGACGCTCACCGCGGAGAAGGCGAGGACCCCGCGCAGGTACGCGGGCCAGCGCATCCGCGCGGTGGGGTCGGCGCCGACCGCCCGGTAGATCCACTTCTCCACCCGCAGATGGGCCGGAGAGGAGTAGACGCGGGCCATGTGGTCGCCGAGGGGCCGGTAGACCAGGCCGAGCGCCACGACGAGCGCGAGGAGCTGGAGCACGCCGGCGAGGACAGGACTCATGACGGGGCTCAGAACCTCTCCGGGTGCACGAGGGCGAGGACGAGGTAGCCCAGCAGGGAGACGGCCACGACCAGCCCGACGATGTTCTCGGCAGTCACAGCTTCGTCACCCCCTTGGCGACGAGTGCCACCAGCGCGAAGACCGCGAGTGTGGTGACGACGAAGGCCAGGTCGGCCATCGGGTGCTCCTGGATGAGGTACGGATTGTCTGACCTCCCGAGGAAACCCCCTCCCCCGCCGGACCGGGCCGTCCGTTGACACCTCCCATACGGCCGGGGGCGCCGCGTTGACGAGATCCATGCGGAACGCAGAAGCCGGTGGGCCGCACCCCCGGTTCGGGAGTACGGCCCACCGGCCTCTCTGCTGTGGTTCGGCTTCGCCGGACCAGGACGGTCAGCGCACCTCGGTGATCTCGGGACCACGCTGCAGCTGTCCCATCCCGCCGGAGAAGCGCGAGCCCTCCTGCTCCTCCTGCTGGACGCCCTCGGGCACCATCTGCGCGTCGTTCGGCAGCTTGAGGACGATCGGGTCACGCGGCGCCATCGGCCCCTCGCCCCGTACGACCACGGTGTCCTTGAAGACGTGCTCCAGCACGCCCGCGGCCTCCGGGTGCACCGCGCCCTGGCCGGAGATCACTCCGCGCAGGAACCAGCGCGGCCCGTCGACGCCGACGAAGCGCACCATCTGCACGCCGCCCGTGCCGTCCGGCAGCTGTACGGGCACCTGGGCCCGCAGCTCCCAGCCCAGCGGGCCCTCGACCTCGTCGATGACGCCGCCCTGCTGGGTGATGCCCGACGCGATCTCCTCGCGGACCTCGCCCCAGATGCCTTCCTTCTTGGGTGCCGCGAAGGCCTGGAGCTGGACGGCGCTGTCGCGCAGCACGACCGTCGCCGCGACGATCGCGTCACCCGCGACCTCGACCCGCAGTTCCATGCCCTCGACTCCGGGCACGAACATCCCGCCCAGGTCGACCCGGCCCTCGCCGGGCTCCATGACCTCGGACACGTCCCACGGACCGTCCGGGCGGGGCGCCGGCGGCAGGTTCACCCTGCGGGCCGACCCGTCGCCGTCGGCGGCCTCGTCAGGCTCGACGTCGTCGACGACCTGCTCGGCCTCGCCCGCCATGTCCTGGGCGGATTCGCTCTTCTTGCGACGTCCGAACACGTCACTGTCCTTCCCGGTCGGATACGACCGATGCGTATCGATTCCCACCCGTCCGGCCGTCCACGGCGGCATGACCGCCGGTGGAACCGAAGCCCCCCTCGGCCCGCGCCGATCCGGGAAGCTCCGCGACCTCGTGGAAGCGCACCTTCTCGACCTGCTGGACGACCAGTTGGGCAATCCGGTCGAAGCGCTCGAACCGCACACTTTCGCGCGGGTCGAGATTGACCACGATCACCTTGATTTCCCCACGGTACCCGGCATCCACCGTCCCCGGGGCATTCACGAGGGCGACTCCGCAGCGGGCGGCGAGACCGGACCGCGGGTGCACGAAGGCCGCGTACCCGTCGGGCAGCGCGACAGACACCCCGGTGGGGAGGACCGCGCGTTCGCCGGGAGCGAGTTCGGCGGCTTCCGTGGTGACCAGGTCGGCTCCCGCGTCGCCCGGATGTCCGTACGAGGGCAGCGGTACGTCGGGGTCGACCCGGCGGATCAGCACGTCGACAGGGTTACGGGTCACGGGTTCACCTCGAAGGCGCGGGCGCGCCGGGCCTGGTCGGGGTCGGCCATCGCCGCCCGGATCTCCTCCGGGCGGCCGTTCTCGATGAAGTGGTCGACCTTGACTTCGATGAAGAGGGCGTCGGCGCGGACGGCCACGGGCCCGTCGGGGCCGCCGATCCGTCCGGTCGCCGTGGAGTAGATCTTGCGACCGTGCACCGCGGTCACCTCGGCGTCGAGGTGCAGCACGGTGCCGACCGGCACGGGGCGTACGAAATCGGTCTCCAGCCGGCCGGTCACCGCGATCACCCGCAGCAGCCAGTTCAGCGAGCCGAGCGTCTCGTCGAGCGCCGTGGCCAGTACGCCGCCGTGCGCGAGCCCGGGAGCACCCTGGTGGGCGGCCTTGACCGTGAACTCGGCCGAGACCTGTACGCCTTCACCGGCGCGAGCCTGGAGGTGCAGCCCGTGGGGCTGGCCCCCGCCGCAGCCGAAGCAGTGCTCGTAGTGCGCGCCGAGGAGCTCTCCGGGCGGCGGTGCGTCGGGGTGCCTGACCGGGGCTATGGCGTCGGCCGGGGGGATCAGGGCCGCGGGCCCGGGGGCCGTCTCCCGGGGGTTCTCAGTACTCACAGGCGCAGACCTTACCCGCGCGGGTACGCGCAGGTCGCGCCGTGTCAAGCTTGGTTTCATGCAGCCTTCAGCCCCGCAGTACGCAGAACGTCTGACCGCACCCCGTTCCTGGTGGGTCATCGCCGGGCTCCTCGGCATCGCGGGCGGGCTGATGCTGCTGCCCCTGGGCGTGCTGCCGATGCTCGGCGGGCTGATCGGCGCCGGCGCGCTCGCCGCCGCGGGTGTGAGTGCGTACGGCTCCCAGCAGATCCGGGTCGTCGGGGACGCGCTGATCGCGGGCAACGCCCGCATCCCGGTCTCCGCGCTCGGCGAGGCCGAGGTGCTGGGCGCCGAGGAGGCCCGCGCCTGGCGGTCCCACAAGGCCGATACGCGCGCCCACATGCTGCTGCGCAGCTACATCCCGGGAGCGCTGCGCGTGGAGGTCACCGACCCGGCCGATCCGACGCCGTACCTGTACCTCTCGACCCGTGACCCCGAGGGCCTGGCCGCGGCTCTCGCGGCCGTACGGGCGGGCTGAGCGGGGCGGCTAGCCCTCCAGCTCCTTGCGGCCCCGACCGGGCTCGACCGGGGGCTGCTCCAGGGGCGGCAGCTCGGGCAGCGCGTCCCAGGGGATCTGGGTCCGGCGCAGGTCCGCGCGGACCCGTTCGGCGAGCTTCCTGGTGTCGCGCCGGTTCATCACGGCGCCGACGGCGGCGCCGACCATGAACGGCATGAGGTTCGGCAGGTTGCGGACCATGCGTTTCATGATCTGCTGCCGCAGCTGGCGCTTCATCTGGCTGCCGAGCGCGGTGTCGTACGTGGCCGGTCTGGTCACGTCGATGCCCCGCTCGTGGGACCAGGCGTTGAGGTAGGCGGTGGAGCGCTGGGCGAGGTTTCCGGGCGGCCGCATGCCGTAGACCTCGTGCAGCTCCGCGATGAGTTTCAGCTCTATCGCGGCGACGCCGGTGATCTCGGTAGCCAGCTCGGCCGGCATGGCGAGGGGTACGGGCAGCATGGCCGCCGCACCGACGCCCGCCCCCACGGTGGAGGTGCCGTTGGCCGCACCCGCCACCAGTCTGTCGGCGATCTGTTCCGGGCCGAGGCCCGGGAACTGCTTGCGCAGGGTCGGCAGGTCACGTACGGGAACGCGCGGCGCGTTCTCGATGATCCGGTCGGCGAGGAAGCCGATACCGGCCTTCGCGCTCTCGCCGCCCCTCCGTACGCCCTGCCTGACAGCCGCCAGGCGCCGGGCCCCGGCCGGGGACCCTTCCGCCACTTCGAGCGAGGCCGTCAGGCCCCGCTCGTCGTCACGTGCGCCGACGGCCGCGCTCACGTCTTGCTGCGCCTCCGGGGAATCCTTCCTCCGGAAGCGCTTCTTCCTGGACGGTGTCGCGCCTGCCACGGCCGGCCCGACCTAGTCGCAGTCGCGGCAGATCGGCTGACCGTTCTTCTCCCTGGCCAGCTGGGAACGGTGGTGCACGAGGAAGCAGCTCATGCAGGTGAACTCATCGGCCTGCTTGGGCAGGACACGCACGGCGAGCTCTTCGTTGGAAAGGTCGGCGCCGGGCAGTTCAAGCCCTTCCGCCGCCTCGAATTCGTCCACGTCAACGGCCGATGCCGTCTTGTCGCTCCGACGCGCCTTGAGCTCTTCAAGACTGTCGGAATCGACGTCGTCATCGGTCTTGCGTGGGGTGTCGTAATCCGTTGCCACTGTCGCTCTCCCCCTCTGGGTAGTTGCGGTGTCTCAGCGCACGTAACGCGTGAGAGGCCGGACTTGTGCCCGACCTGAGGCGGAGATTTTGCCTCACATCAAGGTCTGTTACTCAATCGACACCCAACCGGTCCCCTGCGGAGTGGTCGGTTTGGATGGCGATCGGGACCGTACACGGTCCGAATGTCGCACTTCACGGGCGCCACCCCGTGTACTTCCCGTGATGCCACCCCCAGGAAACCCGGACTTTTCCCTGCTTTCCGGGGGAGTTGGCGATCACGGAGTGTAGATGGCCGGAAATCCGAGCCTGTGATAGATCACACACAGAACCCTCCGGACCAGGTCTTGAAAATTCCGCTTAAAGCGAACGGATTGACGCCTGCGCGAAACGTCTCAGATCGGGAGGGTGACGCGCATCACCAGGCCGCCGCCCTCGCGGGGCTCCGCGATGATACGGCCTCCGTGGGCCCTCGCGACGCTCCGCGCGATGGACAGGCCCAGACCCACGCCCTTGTCGCTGCCGGTGCGCTCCGTACGCAGGCGTCTGAACGGCTCGAAGAGGTTGTCGATCTCGTACGCGGGAACCATTGGTCCCGTGTTCGAGACCACCAGGAGCGCCTGGCCGGGCCGGCTCTCGGTGGTGACCTCGACCCAGCCGTCCTCGGGGACGTTGTAGCGCACGGCGTTCTGCACCAGGTTGAGGGCGATCCGCTCCAGCAGTACGCCGTTGCCCTGCACGACGGCGGGCGCCCGCTCGCCGCGGATCTCCACACCCTTGGCCACCGCCTCGCCGTGCACTTGGTCGATGGCGCGTGAGGCGACCTCGGCCAGGTCCACCGGCTTGCGCTCGATGATCTGGTTCTCGCTGCGGGCGAGCAGCAGCAGGCCCTCCACGAGTTGCTCGCTGCGCTCGTTGGTGGCCAGGAGCGTCTTGCCGAGCTGCTGGAGCTCGGGGGGCGCCCCCGGATCGGACAGGTGGACCTCCAGCAGCGTCCTGTTGATCGCGAGCGGCGTGCGCAGCTCGTGCGACGCGTTGCCCACGAACCGCTGCTGGGCGGTGAACGCCCGCTCCAGGCGGTCGAGCATCTCGTCGAAGGTGTCGGCGAGCTCCTTCAGCTCGTCGTCGGGGCCGTCCAGCTCGATCCGCCGGGTCAGGTCCGTTCCGGCCACCCTGCGGGCCGTACGCGTGATCCTGCCGAGCGGGGACAGGACGCGTCCCGCCATCGCGTAACCGAAGGCGAAGGCGATGATGCTGAGTCCGAGCAGGGCGAGCAGCGAGCGGCTGAGCAGCTCGTCGAGCGCCTGCTGGCGCTGGTCGTTGACGCAGGCGTTCATGGCCGCGTTGAACTGCTCGGGCGAGGCGTTGTCGGGCAGGCCCAGTCCGCACACCGCGCTCTCGACCTTGCCGCTCACGATCTTGAAGGGGAGCTCACTGCCCACCGCGAGGGCCTGGGCCGCCAGCAGGTAGATGATCGAGAGCAGCAGGATGCCGGCGATCAGGAACATGCCGCCGTACAGCAGGGTGAGCCGTATCCGGATGGTGGGGCGCAGCCAGGGGAAGGAGGGCTCGTGCTCCCTCGGGTCCCAGGTCGGTTTCGGCGGCGCCACGGGCGGCGCCGGAGTCGATGCCATCACGCGTCAGATCCGGTAGCCGGAGCCGGGCACCGTCACGATGACCGGCGGCTCGCCGAGCTTGCGGCGCAGCGTCATCACCGTGACGCGCACGACGTTGGTGAACGGGTCGGTGTTCTCGTCCCAGGCCTTCTCCAGCAGCTGCTCGGCCGAGACGACGGCACCCTCGCTGCGCATCAGCACCTCCAGCACCGCGAACTCCTTCGGCGCCAGCTGGATCTCCTGGCCGTCGCGGAAGACCTCGCGGCGGTTCGGGTCGAGCTTGATGCCGGAGCGCTCCAGGACGGGCGGCAGCGCGACCGTCGTACGGCGCCCGAGGGCCCGTACCCGCGCGGTCAGCTCGCTGAAGGCGAAGGGCTTGGGGAGGTAGTCGTCCGCGCCGATCTCCAGGCCCTCGACGCGGTCGCTGACGTCACCGGAAGCGGTGAGCATCAGCACACGGGTGGGCATGCCGAGCTCGACGATCCTCCGGCAGACGTCGTCACCGTGGACCAGCGGGAGGTCACGGTCGAGCACGACGACGTCGTAGTCGTTGACCCCGATACGTTCCAGGGCGGCGGCGCCGTCGTACACGACGTCGACGGCCATGGCCTCCCGGCGCAGTCCGGTGGCCACCGCATCGGCGAGCAGCTGCTCGTCCTCGACGACGAGTACGCGCACGTCGCATTCCTTCCGCTGACTGCCCATGCGGGCAGGGGTGTGTCCCATTGGCTGTGTGCTGCCATCCTGCCCCTTTCGGCCATAAACCGGCGGTAAGGCGGTACGCCGGGGAAGAGCCCCCGGGGGTCCGCACGAGCGAACCCGGTCGGGCATGGGTGGGGATTTCCATGATTCCTGGGCCAGTTGAGGTTTTCCCGGGGCGGCCTGTGGGGAGGACGACTGCACACCCACGATCACGCCCTGTATGTGGCACGCCACAACCTGCTCTGTCCCCCTGACGGAGAGTGATCATCCCACCCCCGGCACACCCCCGTGCCACCGACCCATGACGAGGGGGCGCACCCATGGACGCTTTCACCGCAGGCCTGCTGCAGCGCATAAAGGCCACGGAATCAGACCTCACGATGGCTCGCGAGACGGGCGACGACTTCCTGGCGGAGGTGGAGCAGGCGGAGCTCGAGGACCTGCACCGCCTCGCCGCGGAGCACGGCGTGCAGGTGGGCGCCGTGAGCGCCTGACCCGTCGGCCGACCGTACGGAGCACGCGAAGGGCCCCGGCGCCAGGAAAGGCGCCGGGGCCTTTTCGTGTCCTGCCGGGGCTCCGCCGCTCCCTAGTCGTGCCAGGCGCCGAAGTCCTCCAGCAGGGCCTGGAGCGGCTCGAAGACGCCCGGCGGAGCCGCGATCGTCAGCTCCCCGGACGGGCGCTCACCGGGCCGCCCACCCGTCAGCGCGCCCGCCTCCCGGGCGATGAGGTCCCCCGCCGCCAGGTCCCACGGGCTGAGGCCGCGCTCGTAGTAGCCGTCCAGACGTCCCGCCGCCACATCGCTCAGGTCGATCGCCGCCGATCCGCCGCGACGGATGTCCCGCAGCCTCGGGATCAGCTTCTGGGCGATGTCCGCCTGGTGGCTGCGGACCGTGGCGACGTAGTTGAAGCCCGTCGAGACCAGGGCCTGGTCGAGCGGCGGCGCGGGCCGCACGCGCAGCGCGGCGCCGTTGGCGTACGCGCCGCCGCCGAGCACCGCGTGGTACGTCTCGCGGCGCATCGGCGCCTCCACGACGCCCACCAGGGTCTCGCCGTCGCGTTCGGCCGCGATGGACACCGCCCAGGTAGGCAGCCCGTACAGGTAGTTGACCGTGCCGTCGAGCGGGTCGATCACCCAGCGCACCCCGCTCGTGCCCTCGCTGCTCGCGCCCTCCTCGCCCAGGATCCCGTCGTCGGGGCGGTGTTCGGCGAGGAAGCCGGTGATCAGCTTCTCGGCGGCGATGTCCATCTCCGTGACGACGTCGATGGGGCTGGACTTGGTGGCGGCGACGCCCAGGTCCGCGGGCCGGCCGTCCCGCAGCAGTTCACCGGCGCGCCGGGCGGCCTCCAGGGCGAGTTCGAGCAGCTCGGACGTGAGGGGATCGGTCACGGCTCTCCTTTGTGCGCAGGGGTGCGGCAGGGATGCGGCAGGGGTTACGCGTACGGACTGTCGGCGCCCGCGGCTGCGGGCCTGGGGGACCTGGCCGGGCAGCAGCCGACCGGGCAGAGGTCGTGGCTCGGGCCCAGGGCTCCCAGCGCGCACCGCTCCACCGCGAGCCCCCGCTCGGCGGCCGCCCGCTCCAGCACCAGCTCACGCACCGCGGCGGCGAAGCGCGGATCGGCGCCGACGGTCGCGGACCGCCGGACGGGCAGGCCGAGTTCGGCGGCCTTGGCGGTGGCCTCGGTGTCGAGGTCGTACAGGACCTCCATGTGGTCCGAGACGAAACCGATCGGAACCATCACGACCGCGGGCACGCCCGCGCCGTGCCGCTCCTCCAGGTGGTCGCAGATGTCCGGCTCCAGCCACGGGATGTGCGGTGCCCCGCTGCGCGACTGGTAGACGAGCTGCCAGGGGTGCGCGACGCCGGTCTCCTCGCGCACCGCCTCGGCGATCACCCGGGCGACGTCCAGGTGCTCGGCGACGTACGCGCCGCCGTCACCGTGCCCCTCCACCGGGCCCGACGTGTCCGCCGCGGCGATCGGGATGGAGTGCGTCGTGAAGGCGAGGTGGGCCCCAGCCCGTACGTCGTCGTCCAGTTCCGCCAGGGACTCGAGGACCCCGTCGACCATGGGACGTACGAAACCCGGGTGGTTGAAGTAGTGGCGCAGTTTGTCGACGCGCGGCGGCTCGATTCCCTCGGCCTCCAGGGTGGCGAGCGCCTCGGCGAGGTTCTCGCGGTACTGGCGGCAGCCGGAGTACGAGGCGTACGCGCTCGTGGCGAGCACGGCGATGCGGCGGCGTCCGTCCGCGGCCATCTCGCGCAGGGTGTCGACGAGGTAAGGCGCCCAGTTGCGGTTGCCCCAGTAGACCGGCAGGCCGTCCGGGCCGCCCACGCCCTGCTCGGCGAAGTCCTTGCGCAGGGCGTCGAGGAGGGAGCGGTTCTGCTCGTTGATCGGGCTGACGCCGCCGAACAGGAAGTAGTGCTGTCCCACCTCCTTGAGCCTCTCCTTGGGGATGCCCCGGCCGCGGGTGACGTTCTCCAGGAAGGGGACCACGTCGTCCGGGCCTTCGGGGCCGCCGAAGGAGAGGAGCAGCAGGGCGTCGTAAGGGGCGGGATCGCGCTGATCGGGCATGGGTCCGATCCTGCCACTCGCACGCGGTGACGGTGAAACCGCCGTGCGGCACACCGCCCGGCGGACGTAAGCTGTGAATCCCATTTGTACGCCTTACCGGAGCATCCCTTGCCCAGTCCGTACCGCGCGATTTTCGCCGCCCCAGGCACCAAGGCGTTCTCCGCCGCCGGCTTCTTCGGCCGGATGCCGCTGTCCATGATGGGCATCGGCATCGTCACCATGATTTCCCAGCTCACAGGGGCGTACGGGCTCGCGGGCGCCCTCACCGCCACCCTCGCGACGGCGGCCGCCGTCCTGGGCCCGCAGATCTCCCGCCTCGTCGACCGGTACGGGCAGCGCCGCGTTCTGCGTCCCGCCACCCTGGTCGCGGTCGCGGCGGTCGCAGGGCTGCTGATCTGCGCCCAGCAGGGCGCCCCCGACTGGGCGCTGTTCGTGTTCGCGGCCGGCGCCGGCTGCGTGCCGAGCGTCGGCTCGATGGTCAGGGCGCGCTGGGCCGAGATCTACCGCGGCTCCCCGCGCGAACTCCACACGGCGTACTCCTGGGAGTCGATCGCCGACGAGGTCTGCTTCATCTTCGGCCCGATCATCTCCATCGGGCTCTCGACCGCGTGGTTCCCCGAGGCGGGCCCGCTGCTCGCCGCCGTCTTCCTGGTCGTCGGCGTCTTCTGGCTGACCGCCCAGCGCGCCACCGAGCCCGTCCCGCACCCGCGCGACGAGCACACCGGCGGCTCCGCGCTGCGCTCCCCCGGGCTCCAGGTCCTGGTGGCCACCTTCGTGGCGACCGGCGCGATCTTCGGGTCGGTCGACGTGGTGACGGTGGCGTTCGCGGAGGAGCAGGGGCACAAGGCCGCGGCCAGCCTCGTCCTCGCCGTGTACGCGCTCGGTTCCTGCCTCGCGGGAGCGGTCTTCGGGCTGCTGCACCTCAAGGGCGAGGCGTCCACCAGGTGGCTGGTGGGGGTCTGCGCGATGGCCGTGAGTATGATCCCCCTCCTACTGGCCGGGAACCTGCCGTTCCTGGCCGTGGCGCTCTTTGTTGCGGGCCTTGCCATCGCGCCGACGATGGTGACCACCATGGCTCTCATCGAGCAGCACGTACCGCGCGCCAAACTGACCGAGGGCATGACCTGGACGGGAACCGGGCTCGCCGTCGGTATCGCTCTCGGTTCCTCGGCCGCAGGCTGGGTGGTCGACGCGGCGGGGGCGGAGTCGGGGTACGCGGTGCCCGTCGCGGCGGGAGCGCTCGCGGCCGTGGTGGCGTTCCTGGGGTTCCGCCGGCTCCGCAGGCCGGCACAGAAGCGGGGAGGGTACGGGGCAGATGGCCACCACATCCAGGACGGCGAGCACGTGGCGTAACTGGGCCGGGAACGTCACCGTCCGTCCGGTACGGGAAGTGACCCCCGCCTCGGCCGGGGAGCTCGCCGAAGCCGTGCGCAGGGCCGCCGAGGACGGCCTGAAGGTGAAGCCGGTCGGCACGGGCCACTCGTTCACGGCGGCCGCCGCGACCGACGGTGTGCTGATCCGGCCCGACCTGCTGACCGGCATCCGCGACATCGACCGCGTGGCCGGGACCGTGACCGTGGAGGCCGGCACCCCGCTCAAGCGCCTGAACGTGGCCCTGGCCAGGGAGGGCCTGTCGCTCACGAACATGGGCGACATCATGGAGCAGACGGTGGCCGGCGCGACCAGCACCGGCACGCACGGCACCGGCCGCGACTCGGCCTCGACGTCCGCGCAGATCCGCGCCCTTGAACTCGTCACGGCCGACGGCTCGTTGCTGACGTGCTCCGCGGAGGAGAACGCCGACGTCTTCGCGGCCGCCAGGCTCGGGCTCGGCGCGCTGGGCGTCGTCACCGCGATCACCTTCGCCGTGGAGCCCCTCTTCCTGCTGAGGGCCCGCGAGGAACCGATGACCTTCGACCGGGTCACCGCCGACTTCGAAGCGCTGCACGCGGAGAACGAGCACTTCGAGTTCTACTGGTTCCCGCACACCGGCAACTGCAACACCAAGCGCAACAACCGCAGCGCGGGCCCCACGGCCCCGCCCGGCAGGATCAGCGGCTGGGTCGAGGACGAGCTCCTGTCCAACGGCGCCTTCCAGGTGGCCTGTTCGGTCGGCCGGGCCGTTCCCGCGGCCATACCCGTGATCGCCAGGCTCTCCAGCCGCGCGCTCTCCGCGCGTACGTACACGGACATCCCGTACAAGGTCTTCACCAGCCCGCGCCGCGTGCGCTTCATGGAGATGGAGTACGCCGTCGCGCGCGAGGCCGCGGTGGAGGCGCTGCGCGAGGTGAAGGCGCTGGTCGAGCGCTCGCCGCTGCGCGTGAGCTTCCCGGTGGAGGTACGGACGGCCCCGGCGGACGACATCACGCTGTCCACGGCGTACGGCAGGGACACGGCGTACATCGCGGTGCACCTGTACCGGGGCACCCCGTACCAGGCCTACTTCACCGCGGTCGAGCGGATCATGACCGCGCACGGCGGCCGGCCGCACTGGGGCAAGGTGCACACGCGCGACGCCGCGTACCTGGCCGAGGTCTACCCGCGCTTCGCCGAGTTCACGGCGGTGCGCGACCGGCTGGACCCGCAGCGGCTCTTCGCCAACGACTATCTGCGGCGGATCCTGGGCGACTAGGGCGGCCGGTCCTGCGGGCCCGTTCCCCTCCCGGCCCTACGGGGCGGGGGTACCGGCCTGCGCGCCGCTGTCCGCCGTGGTGCCGCCGCCGTCGCTGTCGCCGCCCGCCGCCGGGTCCTCGTCGGCGCCGTCGCTCGCGCCGCCGCCCTCGTCGCCGCCCTCACCACCGGTGGTTCCGGACGGCGTCGGGGTCGGAGTGGGCGTCGGGGTCGCTTCGCCCGTCCCGCCCGTCGAACCGCCGTCCGTCGTCGTGGGTGGCGTCCTGCCGGGGCCGGTCGAGGCACCGCCGTCGCCGTCGCCCCCCGCGCCGGTACCGGTGCCGGTGTCGCCGGAGTCCTGGCCGGGGCTTTGGCCGTCGCCGGTCCCGGTGCCGGGCGTCGCGGAGCCGCTGCCCGGAGTCTCCTCGGGGGCCTGCGACGGCGGGGCCTCCTTCTGGCGCTGGTGCTGCTCGCCGCCGCCGCCGCGGAAGACGGTGCCGACGGTGCTGCCCCTGCCGCCGCCGAGGCCGTCGCCCGTGATCAGCTCGTACGCCGTGATACCGCCCATCGCCACGACGAACACGGCGACGGCCGCGACGACGGAACGCTTCCAGCCCCGCACCCGCGTGCCGTGCGTGGTGGCCTCGCTGAACTCCTCGTCCGGGAGACCGGCGTTCGAGAGGTCCGTCGGCACCGTGACGGTGCGCAGCACCCGCGTCCGCGTCGCGTCCCCGTCCTCCTGCCCGTGCCCGCGCGGGTCATGCGCCGGTACTTGACGGGCCTTCGGCTTCGCATGGACCGTGACCTCGCGGATCTGCTCCCCGGTGCGCCGGAAGAGGTGCTGGAAGACCGTGCCGCCGCTGGTCGCGACGACACTGACCACTCCCGCGCCGATGATCGTCCCGTACACACCGAGCTGGGAGGCCAGTACCGCCGCCACCACGGCGGCCACCGCGCTTCCCGCCACCTGAGCGACACTCAGGTCCAATCGCGGATTTTTCGGTTCATCACTGTTGTTTTCCGGCCTACCGCCCATGCCCAGCCTCTGCTTGCCCATCTCACCCATCTGGTCCACCTTGCAACATGAAGGGACATTTGGGCGAAGTGGATAGTTCCGCTTCAAGCGATTCTGTGAAACAGGCCACTACAGAGGCCCTGCGGCAACGGACCGGCGCCCTCAACTCCCGCACGCGTGGAGAACTTCGGTGGCGCGCCGGTCCACCCTCATGGTCCGAATGGAGTACTGTGGCGAGCCCTGGGTCCGGCCTCCATCACGGGCACCGAATGCTCACAGTGACGAGTCGGTCACTATGAGTGGCGAAATGGTAACCGTGCCATAACGGCGATCCAGGGCTGATGCCCGACACGCCGGGCAACTGGGCAAGGTTGTGGCAGGCTGCACCCGGGCAGGCCACACTCGACTAGCGGAAGCAGCGACGCACGTGACGTCGGCAGGCACCACCCGGGAGGTTCCCATGCCCGAACTGCGTGTCGTGGCCGTCTCGAATGACGGCACACGACTGGTGCTGAAGGCTGCTGACAGCACGGAGTACACACTTCCGATCGACGAGCGGCTGCGTGCCGCGGTGCGCAACGACCGCGCCCGCCTCGGCCAGATCGAGATCGAGGTGGAGAGCCATCTCCGCCCTCGCGACATCCAGGCCCGGATACGGGCCGGTGCCTCCGCCGAGGAGGTCGCTCAGCACGCGGGCATCCCGGTGGACCGGGTCCGCCGTTTCGAAGGCCCCGTACTGGCCGAACGCGCCTTCATGGCCGAGCGCGCCCGGAAGACCCCGGTGCGCCGTCCCGGCGAGAACACCGGGACCGGGCCCCAGCTCGGCGAGGCGGTGCAGGAGCGGCTGCTGCTGCGCGGCGCCGACAAGGAAACCGTTCTGTGGGACTCCTGGCGGCGCGACGACGGCACGTGGGAAGTGCTCCTGGTCTACCGCGTCGCGGGCGAGCCCCACTCCGCGAGCTGGACGTACGACCCGCCCCGGCGGCTCGTACAGGCCGTGGACGACGAGGCGCGCGCGCTGATCGGCGAGACGGACGACACCACCATGGTGGCCGCGCCGGAGCCGAGCTTCCCCTTCGTGCCGCGGATCGCGCGACTGCCCCGGGACCGGCCGCTGGACCGTGCGCTCGACCGGCAGCTGGAGCGGCCCGCCGTACCGTTGCCCGCGCCCGAGCCGCAGCAGGAGGGCGCCGGCGGTGAGCGGGATTCGCTGACCAGTCTGCTGGAGGCGGTGCCGAGCTTCCGCGGTGACATGGTGGTGCCCGAGCGGCCCGCTCCGCCCGCGGAGCCGACGACCGAGCCCGACGCCGCGCAGGAGCCGGAGGCCGAGGAGACCGCCGCGTCCGCCGCGTCCGGAGCCGGGGCGGCGTACGCCGATGTGCTCATGCCGCGCGCCGTCGCCGGCCACCGGGACCGGCTCACCGGCACGACGGACCGTCAGGCCGAGGCCGACGGGGTCCGGCCCGGACGACGGGCGGCCGTACCGAGCTGGGACGAGATCGTCTTCGGCACGCGCCGCAAGAAGCAGGAATAGACGCCGGACGCCTTGGGGCGAGGGGCCCGTACGGATCGCGTACGGGCCCCTCGGCCTGCGCGGTTACCGGGGGTCGGGTCCGGTGGCCACGGGGCGGGACGCGTCGGCGCACCACTCGGACCACGACCCCACGTACAGCGCCGCCGGAATGCCCGCGACCTCCAGGGCCAGCACCTGCTGTGCCGCGGAGACGCCCGAGCCGCAGTAGACGCCGACCGCCCGCGCTTCGCCGGCGCCCAGCGACGTGAAGCGGGCGGCCAGTTCGGGGGCGGGGAGAAGGCGGCCGTCGGGTCCGACGTTCTCCATGGTCGGGGCGGAGACCGCGCCCGGGATGTGGCCGGCGACCGGGTCGATCGGCTCCACCTCGCCCCGGTAGCGCTCGGCCGCCCGCGCGTCGAGCAGCAGGCCGGTACGGGCGAGCTCGGCGGCGCCGTCCGCGTCGAGGAGCGCCACGGCGCCGGGGGCCGGCCGGAAATCACCGGCGGCCGGGGCCGGGACCTCCGATTCGACCGGACCCGTCCACGCCGCGAGGCCGCCGTCCAGCACCCTGACATCCTGGTGGCCCGCCCAGCGCAGCATCCACCAGGCGCGTGCCGCGGCCCAGCCCTGCCCGCCGTCGTACACCACGACCGGGGTGTCGTGACGGACGCCCGCGCGGCGCATGACCGCGCCGAAGTCCTCGACGTCCGGGAGCGGGTGGCGGCCGCCGGAGCCGGGCGGGCCGGCGAGTTCCGCATCGAGGTCGACGAAGACGGCTCCGGGGATGTGTCCCGCCTCGTACGCGGCGCGGCCGTGCGGCCCGCCCATCTGGTAACGGACGTCCAGGAGGACCGGCGGCCGCTCTCCCGTGGTCTCGCTCGCGAGTTCGGCTGCGGTGATGATGGCATTCATAGGTGCCATCCTCGCGCAGCCTCCGGTACGGCCGACACCGTACGACGGCGGCGCCGAACCGGACGGGAGGCGCCGAATCAGGCATTCTCTTGCGGGAACCCGCAGAAAGCGGCGCGGCCGGGACGCGTCGTACGCCAGGTGGTGCAAGCATCTGCACGGGCGCTTCCCTTCATCCCTTCACCGCTTCACCGCTTCACAACGGAGCGCCCGTTCCCGCACGACCACCACGATGGTCCGAGGAGAGAGTGACGATGACGGAGGCAGCGACCCGGCGGCACACGCCCGGTGAGCCCTGCTGGGTGAGTCTGATGGTGCACGGCCTGGCCACCACCCGGGAATTCTACGGAGCGCTGTTCGGCTGGGAGTTCCGGCCCGGACCGCAGCAGCTCGGCCCGTACGTACGGGCCGAGCTCGACGGCAAGGAGATCGCGGGCGTCGGGCAGCTGCCGCCCGACCGGCATCTGCCCATCGCCTGGACGCCGTACCTCGCCACCGACGACGCCGGTGTCACGGCCGAGTCCGTCAGGAGCCACGGCGGCACGGTCGGGGTCGGTCCGGTCGACGCGGGCGACGCGGGCCGGATGGCGATCTGCTCCGACCCCGCCGGCGC
The DNA here is from genome assembly GCF_053591575.1 of Streptomyces altiplanensis. Taxonomy (NCBI): domain Bacteria; kingdom Bacillati; phylum Actinomycetota; class Actinomycetes; order Kitasatosporales; family Streptomycetaceae; genus Streptomyces; species Streptomyces altiplanensis. Next base: position 25,561 of record NZ_JBSFUB010000052.1, read on the forward strand.
GGTCTTCGGCCTCTGGCAGGCCGCGGCCCATCCGGGGACGGCCCTCGCCGGTACCCACGGCACTCCGGTCTGGAACGAGCTGGTGACGCGCGAGACGTCGGTGGTCGGCAAGTTCTACGCGGCGGTCTTCGGCTACGAGGCGGAGACGGACGTCGGTGCCGACCTCGACCGGCTGACGCTGCGCCTCGACGGCCGCCCGGTGGCGTCCGTGCGCGGCGTGGGCGCCGCCCTGCCGCGTGACAGGGGGCCGCACTGGATGACGTACTTCGAGGTCGGGGACACCGACGGGTCGGCCCGTCTGCTGGAGGAGCTCGGCGGGCATGTGCTGCAACCGCCCCGGGACGACGCGCGAGGAAGGTCGGCGGTCGTCTCGGACCCGGAGGGAGCTGTGTTCACGATCGTGACGACGGCCGGCTGACGGAGTCGGCGAGGGACGGGTCGACGGGCAGCACGTCGGGCGACAGGGCCGCGGCGTGCGCGGCCGCGGCCGTCGTCCGGCGCCTGTGGTGGCGGCGGCACAGCACCTCGTAACCGACCTCGTCCGGCGACTGGTTGACGTCGCCGACGACGACCTGGGCGCCCTCGACGACCATCTCGCCGCCGATCGTACGGGCGTTGTGCGTGGCCCTCGCGCCGCACCAGCACAGCGCCTCGACCTGGAGCACCTCCACCCGGTCGGCGAGTTCGACCAGGCGCTGCGAGCCGGGGAAGAGCTTGGAGCGGAAGTCGGTGGTGATCCCGAAGGCGAAGACGTCGAGCTCCAGGTCGTCGACGACGCGGGCCAGTTGGTCGATCTGCTCGCCTGCGAGGAACTGGGCCTCGTCCACGATCACGTAGTCGGCGCGGTTGCCCTGGGAGAGGTGGGCGACGAGGTACGCGTAGAAGTCGAAGCCCTCTGCGGCCTCGACGGCGTCGGTGACCAGGCCGAGGCGGGAGGAGAGCTTGCCCTCGCCCGCCCGGTCGTCACGCGTGAAGATCATGCCCTGGAGGCCGCGCGCGGACCGGTTGTGCTCGATCTGAAGAGCCAGGGTGCTCTTTCCGCAGTCCATCGTTCCGGAGAAGAACACCAGCTCGGGCATGAGGGGTTGAGGGCCTTTCAGGTCAGTGCGTGGGAGTGCGGGGGTTACGAGCGGACTTCGAGGAGCGGGACGAGCTGCTCGGCGGGCGTCATGGAGCCGTGCATGCCCACCATCGCGGACTCGTGCGGCTCCCGGCGCGACGCGGTGACCACGACGTCGTCGTGGGCCGCGGCGACGACGTCGCCGATGCGTCCGTACACCCGCTCGTCGACCGCCGGGCCGAACCAGCCGGCCGCGATCGCCTCGTCCCTGCTCGCCACCCAGAACTGTTCGCCGAGCACCTCGCGCCAGACGGTCAGCACATCGTTCTCGGCGCCCGGGACGGCGTACACATGACGGGCCCGGCCCTCGCCGCCCAGCAGGGCGACGCCGGCGCCCAGCTCCCAGTCCTCGTCGAAGTCGATGCGCGACTCCTCGTCGAAGGGGATGTCGATCATTCCGTGGTCGGCGGTGATGTACAGCGCCGCGCGGGGCGGCAGTTGTTCGGCGAGGCGCTGGGCGAGCCGGTCGACGTACATCAGCTGGCCGCGCCAGGCGTCGGAGTCCATGCCGAAGCGGTGGCCCTTGCCGTCGACCTCGCTGTAGTACGTGTAGACCAGCGAACGGTCGCCCGCCGCCAGCTGCTCGGCGGCGAGGTCCATGCGGTCCTCGCCGGTGAGCTTGCCGCGGAACGTGCCGCCGCTCAGCGCGATCTTGGTGAGCGGGGTGTGCTGGAAGTCCGGGGACGACACCTGCGCGGTGTGCACGCCCGCGGCGTCGGCGAGCTGGAAGACCGTGGGGTACGGCTGCCAGACGTGCGGGTCGGTCCACGGCTTCCAGCGCAGCTGGTTCATCAGCGCGCCGGTGTCCGGGTCGCGGACGGTGTAGCCGGGCAGGCCGTGCGCGCCGGGCGGCAGTCCGGTGCCGACGGAGGCGAGCGAGGTCGCGGTGGTGGCGGGGAAGCCGGCCGTGAGCGGGCGTCCGGTGCCGCCGCGCGAACTGCCGAGGAGGGAGTGGAGGTACGGGGCCTCGTCCGGGTGGGCCTTGATCTGCTCCCAGCCGAGACCGTCGATCAGGAACACGCAGTTCCGGTCGGCGGGCGTGAGTTCGGGGATCGCGGCGGTCGCCCCGGGGACGTCCATGCCCGCCGCGAGGGTCGGCAGGAGGTCGGCGAGCGAGCCGCTGCCGTACTCGGGGGCGGGCGCGGTGCCCAGGGCGAGCGGAACCGGGTCGGACCAGACGGGCTGCGCCATCAGCGGTCGGCCGCGGCGGTCGCTTCGGAGAGCGCCTGGGCGAACGCGAGCGTCTGGCGGACGGCGTCCGGTCCGTCGCCGGCCTCGCTGACGCGCAGGCTGAGGTCGTCGGCGGTGGTGCTGCCGGTGTAGCCGTGGTCCGCGTCACAGTTGGGGTCGCCGCAGGCGGCGGGCTCCAGGTCGATGCGGGAGACCGCGCCCCAGCCGATGGTCAGGACGACCTCGCGGGGCAGGGTGCCCGGAACGTACTTCTCCGGGTTGGCGACGACGCGGCTGACCACGACCGACGAGATCCGGTCGAGCTTGACCGACTCGGTGGAGGTGGTGGCGTACGGCGCCGGGGAGGTGGCGTCGGCGGCCTGCTCGTCGGTGTGGCTGACGATGAAGCGGTTGCCGGTCAGGACGAGCACCGTGACGTGGCGGCGGACCTCGTTGGAGTCGAAGGTCGTCTCCTGGTGCACCAGGTATGAGGAGACCGGCTCGCCGCCGACAGCGGCCTCCACCGCTTCGGCCACGAGGGCCGGGTAGTAGCCGCTGCGCTCGATGGCCGCGCGCAGCCCCTTGGTCGTCGTACCGGTCTTCGCCATGCCCTCCATCCTACGGGGCTCCGGGGGACGCGATGCCGGGCCTGTGGACGGCTCAGTAGCTCGGGAGGCGGCGGGGGCCGAGGTCGTCGCGGGCGGGCGGGGACGCGAGGCGCACGGAGGCGCCGAGCACGGACAGGCCGTGCGGGGCGACGACCACGGGTTCCAGGGAGACCCCGACCACCTCGGGGTGGTCGTCGACCAGGCGCGAGACGCGCAGCAGCAGCTCTTCGAGCGCGGCGGTGTCGACGGGGTCCGAGCCGCGCCAGCCGAAGAGGAGCGGGGCGGTGCGGATCGACCTGATGAGTTCGGCGGCGTCCCGGTCGGTGGCCGGGACCAGCCGGTGTCCGATGTCACCGAGCAGCTCGGAGGCGGCTCCGGCCAGCCCGAAGGAGAGCACGGCGCCGGCCGCGGCGTCGATGGAGGCCCGTACGACGGTGTCCACGCCGCGGGGGGCCATGGCCTGGACGACGGGCTGGAGCTCCTCGGGTTTGCCGAGCGCGTCGGTCAGCTCGCTGTAGGCCCGGCGCAGTTCCTGCTCGTCACCGAGGTCGAGGCGTACGCCGCCGAGGTCGGGGCGGTGGCGCAGGTGCGGGGCGGTGGTCTTGAGGGCGACGGGGTAGCCGAGCCGCCGGGCCGCCGCGACGGCGGCGTCGGGCCTCGGCGCGGGCAGGGCCGGCCGTACGTCGATGCCGTACCGCGCGAGGAGCTCCCGGGCCGCGCCGTCCCCGAGGGACATCCCTCCGGGGGCGGCGCCGCCCTCGCTCAGCAGCGCGGCGATCCGGCCGGCGGCCCCGGCCTCGTCGATGTCGTCGTACTCGGGCACCCGCCCGGGATCGGCGGCCTGCCGCCGCCACTGCGCGTACTTGACGGCCTCCGCGAGTGCGCGCACGGCGCGTTCGGCGGCGGGGTAGGCGGGGATCCGCCGCCCGTCGCCCGCGCCGTCCGCCCCGGAGCGGCCTTCGGGTGCGTCCCCGGGCGCAGGCAGACCCGGCCCGTCCGGCGTTCGGCGGCCGGGGTCCGGGGCAGCGCCCCGGACCGGGGAGGGGTGGGCCGGGGAGGAGTCCCGCGCGGCGGCCCCCGCCCCCGGGCCACCCGGAGGCATCGGCTCCGGCGCCGGACGGGCCGTGCTCGTCGCCGCGGCGAGCGCGTCCGCCAGGGCCCCCATCTCCACGTGCACGACCGCCACCGGCTTCGCCTCCCCCGTCGCCGCCGCCTCCCGCAGCGCCGCCGCCAGGACCTCCCCGTCGCCGGATTCCGTCGCACCGTTCTCGCCGACCCACGGGATCGCCGTGACCACGACCGCGTCGCACATCCCGTCCGCCAGCGCCCGGGCCAGCGCCGCGCGGAAGTCCGCCGGGGTCGCGGCCGTCGTCAGGTCGAGCGGCCGCAGCGGCCGCAGCCCTTCGGCGAGGCAGGCGTCGTACGTCAGGAGGCCCAGGGACTCGGAATTGCCGAGGATGGCGACGCGCGGCCCGGCCGGCAGCGGCTGCCCGGCGAGCAGCAGTCCCGCGTCGACGAGTTCGGTGACGGTGTCGACGCGGATGACCCCCGCCTGCCGCAGCAGCGCGGAGACCGTCGCGTCGGGGATGCGCGTGGCGGGCACCGCGTGCCCCGGCGGCGTACTGCCGCTGTGGCGCGCGCCCTTGACCACGACGACCGGCTTCGCCGCCGCCGTGCGCCGGGCGAGGCGCGTGAACTTGCGCGGGTTGCCGATGGACTCCAGATAGAGGAGGACGACGTCGGTGTCGGGGTCCTCGTGGCCGTACTGGAGGAAGTCGTTGCCGGACACGTCCGCCCGGTTGCCGGCGGAGATGAACGAGGACAGGCCGGCGCCCCGCCGGTAGAGCCCCGACAGGAGCGCGATGCCGATCGCTCCGGACTGCGTGAACAGGCCGATGCGGCCGCGCGCGGGCGGCTCCGGCGCGAGGGAGGCGTTGAGGCGCACCGCCTCGGAGGTGTTGATGATCCCGAAGGCGTTGGGCCCGATGATGCGCATGCCGTACGAACGGGCCTGGCGCACCAGTTCGCGCTGGCGCGCCCGGCCCGCGGCCCCGCTCTCGGCGTATCCGGCGGAGAGGACGACCAGCCCCTGCACGCCGCTCTCGCCGCAGTCCGCGACCACCTCCGGCACCCGTTCGGCCGGTACGGCGACGACGGCGAGGTCGACGGCCTCGCCGATCCCGGCGACGGAGCGGTGCGCGGGGACGCCGTCCAGCTCGGTGAGGTCGTCCGGGAAGGCCCGGTTCACGGCGTACGTACGGCCCGTGTATCCGGCGGCGAGCAGGTTGCGCAAGGCCGTGCGCCCCACCCCGCCCGGCGCGCGCCCGGCCCCGACGACCGCGACGGAGCCGGGGGCGAGGAGGCGCTGCACGGAGCGGGACTCCGCGCGGTGCTCGCGGGCGCGCTGGACGGCGACGGAGCGGTCGGTCGGCTCCAGGCCGAATTCGAGGTGGACGACGCCGTCCTCGAAGCTGCGCTCCTGGGTGTAGCCGGCGTCCGTGAAGACCTTGATCATCTTGGAGTTGGCGGGGAGCACCTCCGCCATGAAGCGCCGGATTCCGCGCTCGCGCGCGACCGCGCCGATGTGTTCGAGGAGGGCGGAGGCGACCCCGCGCCCCTGATGGGCGTCCTGGACCAGGAAGGCGACTTCGGCCAGGTCGGCGTCGGGGCCGGACGAGGGGCGCCCCTGCGCGTTGATGCGGTCGTACCGGACCGTGGCGATGAACTCGCCGCCCACCGTCGCCGCGAGGCCTACCCTGTCCACGTAGTCGTGGTGGGTGAAGCGGTGGACGTCCTTGTCGGAGAGGCGGGGGTACGGCGCGAAGAAGCGGTAGTACTTCGACTCGTCCGACACCTGCTCGTAGAAGCTGACCAGGCGCTGCGCGTCGTCGGGGGTGATGGGGCGGATCCGTGCCGTACCCCCGTCGCGCAGCACCACGTCGGCTTCCCAGTGGGCCGGGTACGCGTGGTGCCCGTTGCGATCCGGCGGGGTCTGCTCCATCGGAGGCTGCATGACGAAAGCCTACGGGTCGCGGGCCCGCTCGGGGCGAGGCAGGCTGGGGCCGCCGCGCGCGGCCGGTGCAGGGCGACGGGCACGGCTCCCCCGCACGACATGAGAGACTGGTCTAGACAACCGTTAGAACATGAAGGGCAACACCATGGTTGAGCGCCGTGTCACCGTCGGCTGGGCCGAAGGCCTGCACGCCCGGCCCGCCTCCATCTTCGTTCGCGCAGCGACCGCCTCGGGCGTCCCCGTGACGATCGCCAAGGCCGACGGCAAGCCGGTCAACGCGGCCTCCATGCTCGCGGTGCTCGGCCTGGGCGCGCAGGGCGGCGAAGAGATCGTGCTCGCTTCCGAGGCCGACGGCTCCGACGCCGCCCTCGACCGCCTGGCGAAGCTGGTCTCCGAGGGCCTGGACGAGCTTCCCGAGACCGTCTGACCACTCGGACGGGCGCATTCTCACGAAGGAGCCGCGGCACCCCGAATTCGGGGCGTCGCGGCTTCTTCGTTTTTATGCGGAGACATGCGTCAGGAATTCCGGGCAGCAGGAAAAGACCCCGCCGATTCGCTTTCTTTGTATACGGCACGTCTGTTAATTGTGTCCGCCCCCGGTGTTTACGGCATGTTGCGAAGTCCTCACGCGCTCCTGCCGTGGGCCGGGGCGCCGCAACCGGTGCGCGGCCACCGCCCGTTCGGCGTGCAGGGCCGTCAGCGCCCGGGCCCGCCGCGCGTCGCCGCGCGCCACGGCGTCGACGATCGCACCGTGTTCGGCCCAGGACTCGACGGGACGGGCGGGCTGCTCGACGGCGTACATCCAGGTGATCTTGTGCCTGAGCTGGGTGAGCAGGGCCGTGAGGCCGGGGCTGCCGGACGCCTGGGCGAGCGTCTCGTGGAACCAGCCGCCCAGGGAGCTCAGGTCCTCGCCCTCGCCCCGGCGGGCCCGCTCCTGACCCAGCCTGACCAGGCCGCGCAACACCTTGAGGTGCGCCTCGGTGCGCCGCTGGGCGGCGCGGGCCGCTCCCAGCGGCTCCAGCAGCATCCTGACCTCCAGGAGGTCCGCGGCCTCCTGCTCGGTGGGTTCGGCCACGCAGGCGCCCGCGTGCCGGCGGGTGGTGACGAACCCCTCGGACTCCAGCGTGCGCAGGGCCTCGCGGACCGGGACGCGCGAGACGCCGTAACGGCGCGCCAGCAGCTCTTCGGTGAGCCGGCTGCCCCGCTCGAAGACGCCGGAGACGATGTCGTCACGGATCGCCGTGCATACCGATTGCGCGGGAATGCGCATGAGCGGACCTCCGCCTTGTCCCCCGCGAAACGCGGTCGATTGACACCTGTTCGGCGACTCTATTGCAGCGGTGCGCAATTTCCGACGGGCGGCGGGAATTCATGGATATCTTTTGGCCAACGCCGAAGGCCCCGGCGGGAAGCCGGGGCCTTCGGGAAAACCGGGGTGCGTCAGACGTTCACGCCGTGCGCGCGCAGGTACGCGACCGGGTCCATGTCGGAGCCGTACTCGGGAGACGTACGGGCCTCGAAGTGCAGGTGCGGGCCCGTCGAGTTGCCGGTCGAACCCGAGATGCCTATCTGCTGGCCCGGGGCGACGGCCTGGCCGACGGAGACGCCGATGGACGACAGGTGGCCGTACTGCGTGTACGTGCCGTCGTTCATCCTGATGACGATGTTGTTGCCGTACGCCCCGCCCCAGCCGGCCTCGACGACGGTGCCCGCACCGACGGCCACGACGGAACTGCCGGACGCGGCGCGGAAGTCGATGCCGGAGTGGCTGCCGGAGGACCAGAGCGAGCCGCCGCTCTGGTAGCCGGTGGTCACGACGGAACCGGCGACCGGAAGGGTGTAGGCGGTGAGGCGCTCGCGCTCCGCCGCACGGGCGGCACGCTCCTCGGCCTCGCGCTCCTCGCGTTCCTCGCGCTCCTTCTCGGCCTTCGCCTCGGCCCTGGCTTCCGCCTTGCGCCTGGCTTCCGCCTTGCGCTCCGCCTCGGCCTTGCGCTCGGCCTCCGCCTTGTCGGCGGCGTGCTGCTGCGCCTCGGCCTGGGCGGCGATCCGGTCGGCGAGGGAGTCGCCGATGACGAGGGCCTCGGTCAGGCCGGTCGCCTCGACGGAGTGGGCCGCGTCGGCGCCGGCACCGGAGCCGGCGGCGAGGGCCGGAGAGGCCAGGCTCCCGATGGCGCCGGTCGTCGCGAGGGTGGCAACGCCCGCGAGGTTCGCGCTCCTGCGCGTCAGACGGCCCGGACGGCTCGGACGACGGTGCTTCCCGGTGGCACGGGTGAACGCCATGGAGTGGCTGGTCCTTTCCTTCCTTCTCGCCTACCGGGTTAGCTGACGGGTTCGGAGCAGGAAGGTCTCCTACGGACCCCTCTCCGTACGTGCGCACGGAAGGACGTCCGATTCACCCCAGGGACGGTTTGGGTCCCCGGCTCCCCAGGCTCGCGCCTGACGGGGACTCGGCGATGACTGCCCGGTGCCGCGGATGCGGCTCACTGCTGACGGACAGCCGGACCGACGCTAAACGGGAGATCTTTCAATCACCAAAAAGACATCGCACTTTGTAACGCACCCCACAGACCAGAAAGGCAACTCCGCAACAAAACGGACATACACAAAGGACCCCGGCGGCCTGTCGGCCACCGAGGTCCCTCTACCTCCCGTTTTGAGGGAGTTGCGCAATCGGCTCGGACGGGCGGACCGTCAGCCGGCGACCACCGTCACGTCACCGATGCCGAGCGCCCTGACGGGCTCCTCGATCTGCGACGCGTCCCCGACGAGGACCGTGACCAGACGGTCCTCGGGGAAGGCGCTGACGACCGCCGCGGTGGCCTCCACCGTGCCCGTCCCGGCGAGGCGGGCGTACAGCTGGGCCTGGAAGTCGTCCGGCAGGTGCTGCTCGACCTGGTCGGCGAGCGTGCCGGCGACGGCGGCCGCCGTCTCGTACTTGAGCGGTGCGACACCCACCAGGTTCTGCACGGCGACGTCGCGCTCGGCGTCGGTGAGGCCCTCGGCCGCGAGGGTGCGCAGCACCTTCCAGAGGTCTTCGAGCGCCGGCCCCGTGGACTCCGTGTCCACCGAGCCGCTGATCGCCAGCATCGACGCGCCCGACCCGTCCGGCGCGGAGCGCAGCACCTGGCCGAAGGCGCGCACGCCGTACGTGTAGCCCTTCTCCTCGCGCAGGACGCGGTCCAGGCGGGAGGTGAGCGTGCCGCCCAGGCAGTACGTGCCGAGGACCTGGGCCGGCCAGACGCGGTCGTGCCGGTCGGGGCCGATCCGGCCGATGAGCAGCTGCGTCTGGACCGCGCCGGGGCGGTCCACGATGACCACACGGCCCGTGTCGTCGGCCGTCACCGGCGGTACGGGGCGGGGCTCGGCGGTGTCGCCCTTCCACGCCCCCAGGGTGTCGGCCAGTACGGCGTCCAGGTCGGTGCCGTCGAGGTCGCCGACGATCACGGCGGTGGCGGTCGCGGGACGCACGTGCGCCGCGTAGAAGCCCTTCACGGCGGCGGCGTCGATGCGCTTCACCGTCTCCTCGGTGCCCTGGCGCGGCCGCGACATGCGCGAGGTGGCCGGGAACAGCTCCTTGGAGAGCTGCTTGGCGGCGCGGCGGGACGGGTTGGCCGTCTCGTGCGGGATCTCGTCGAGCCGGTTGGCCACCAGCCGCTCGATCTCGCCGTCCGCGAAGGCGGGCGCGCGCAGCGCGTCGGCGAGCAGGCCGAGCGCCTTGGGCAGCCGGGAGACCGGGACCTCCAGGGAGACCCGGACGCCCGGATGGTCGGCGTACGCGTCGAGCGTGGCGCCGCAGCGCTCCAGCTCGGCGGCGAACTCCTCGGCGGAGTGCTTGTCGGTGCCCTCGGAGAGGGCCCGCGACATGATCGTGGCCACGCCGTCGAGGCCCTCGGGCTCGGCCTCCAGGGGGGCGGCGAGGAAGACCTCGACCGCCATGACCTGCTGGCCGGGGCGGTGGCAGCGCAGGACGGTCAGGCCATTGGGCAGGGAGCCGCGCTCGGGGGCGGGGAACGCCCACGGCGTGGGGGTGCCCGCCTGCGGCCGGGGGTGGAATTCCATGCTCACGGCTGCGGTGTCGGTCACTTGTCCGCCCCTTCCTGCGTACCGGCCGCACCGGCGGCGTCTGCGGTGTCGTCGGCTGCGTCCGCCGCGTGTGTCGGTTCGTACACCAGGACCGCCCTGTTGTCCGGGCGCAGGCGGGCCCTGGCCGCCGCCCGGACCTCCTCCGCCGTGATCTCCAGGACGCGCTGGACGGCGGTCAGCGCGAGCTGGGGGTCGCCGAACAGGACGGCGTACCGGCAGAGTTCGTCGGCGCGGCCCGCGACCGTACCGAGCCGGTCGAGCCACTCGCGCTCCAGCTGGGCCTGCGCGCGCTCCATCTCCTCGGGCGTGGGGCCCTCGGCGGCGAAGCGGGCCAGTTCCTCGTCGACGGCGCGCTCGATGTCGGGCACCTCGACGCCGGCCGACGTCTTGACGTCCAGCCAGCCGAGCGAGGGGGCGCCGGCGAGGCGCAGCAGCCCGAAACCGGCGGCGACGGCCGTCCGGTCGCGGCGGACCAGGCGGTTGTGCAGCCGGGAGGACTCGCCGCCGCCGAGGACGGTGAGGGCCAGGTCGGCGGCGTCGGCCTCACGGGTGCCGTCGTGCGGCAGCCGGTAGGCCGCCATCAGCGCGCGGGCCGGGACCTCTTCGTGGAGCTCCTCGCGGAGCTCCTCGCCGATGATGTCGGGCAGCGTCCCGTCGCGCGGCGGCTGCTTGCCGTCGTGGGACGGGATGGAGCCGAAGTACTTCTCGATCCAGGCGAGCGTCTGCTCCGGGTCGATGTCGCCGACGACCGAGAGCACCGCGTTGTTGGGCGCGTAGTACGTACGGAAGAAGGCGCGCGCGTCCTCGAGGGTCGCGGCGTCCAGGTCGGCCATCGACCCGATCGGCGTGTGGTGGTACGGGTGGCCCTCCGGGTAGGAGAGGGCGGTCAGCTTCTCGAACGCGGTGCCGTACGGAACGTTGTCGTACCGCTGGCGGCGCTCGTTCTTGACGACGTCGCGCTGGTTCTCCATGGACTCCTCGTCGAGCGCGGAGAGCAGCGAGCCCATCCGGTCGGCTTCCAGCCACAGAGCCAGCTCCACCTGGTGGGCGGGCATCGTCTCGAAGTAGTTGGTGCGCTCGAAGCTGGTCGTGCCGTTGAGCGAACCGCCCGCACCCTGCACCAGCTCGAAGTGGCCGTTGCCCTTGACCTGTGCCGAGCCCTGGAACATCAGGTGCTCGAAAAGGTGAGCAAGACCGGTACGGCCCTTGACCTCGTGGCGCGAGCCCACGTCGTACCAGAGGCAGACCGCGGCGACCGGGGTCAGGTGGTCCTCGGAGAGCACCACGCGCAGGCCATTGGCCAGCCGGTGCTCGGTCGCTGTCAGGCCGCCGGAACCGGCCTGCGCTGTGGCCGTGTGACCCATGGGCATGTACGTCCCTTCGATCGCGATATGGAGAAGTCCTGCCACTGTATGCAAGCGCACTGACGCCTGGCGAAGTTCCCGGCCGGTGTACACCCTCAGGGAACGCCCGGGCAGGCGCTACGGACGGGTCGGGGTCGGCGTTGTCAGTGGACCGGTCCACAATGGTCGGCATCAGACCCAAGAAACCACCCCGACAGAACCGCGAAGGAGCCGCAGCCGCGATGGCCCGCCGCAGCACGAAGACCCCGCCGCCGGACGATGCGTTCGAGGAGAAGATCCTCGATGTCGACGTCGTCGACGAAATGCAGGGCTCCTTCCTCGAGTACGCGTACTCGGTGATCTACTCGCGAGCGCTGCCCGACGCCCGCGACGGCATGAAGCCGGTGCACCGACGCATCGTCTACCAGATGAACGAGATGGGGCTGCGGCCCGACCGCGGCTACGTGAAGTGCGCCCGCGTCGTCGGCGAGGTGATGGGAAAGCTGCACCCGCACGGTGACGCCTCGATCTACGACGCGCTCGTACGGATGGCCCAGCCCTTCTCCATGCGCCTGCCCCTGGTCGACGGGCACGGCAACTTCGGCTCCCTCGGCAACGACGACCCGCCGGCCGCCATGCGGTACACGGAATGCCGGATGGCCGACGCCACGTCGCTGATGACGGAGTCCATCAACGAGGACACGGTCGACTTCAACCCGAACTACGACGGGCAGGAGCGGGAGCCGGTCGCGCTTCCCGCGGCGTACCCGAACCTGCTGGTCAACGGCGCCTCCGGGATCGCCGTCGGCATGGCGACGAACATGCCGCCGCACAACCTGGGCGAGGTCGTCGCCGCCGCCCGGCACCTGATCAGGCACCCCGGCGCGGATCTTGAGACGCTGATGCGTTTCGTGCCCGGGCCCGACCTGCCGACCGGCGGCCGCATCGTCGGCCTCGGCGGCATCAAGGACGCGTACGAGAAGGGGCGCGGCACCTTCAAGATCCGCGCGACGGCCACCGTGGAGAACGTGACGGCGCGCCGCAAGGGCCTGGTCGTCACCGAACTGCCGTTCACGGTCGGTCCGGAGAAGGTGATCGCCAAGATCAAGGACCTGGTCTCGTCGAAGAAGCTCCAGGGCATCGCGGACGTCAAGGACCTCACGGACCGCATGCACGGTCTGCGTCTGGTCATCGAGATCAAGAACGGCTTCGTCCCCGAGGCCGTCCTGGAGCAGCTCTACAAGCTGACGCCGATGGAGGAGACCTTCGGCATCAACAACGTGGCGCTGGTGGACGGCCAGCCGCTGACGCTGGGGCTCAAGGAGCTGCTGGAGGTCTATCTCGACCACCGCTTCGAGGTCGTACGCCGCCGCAGCGAGTTCCGCCGCACCAAGCGGCGCGACCGGCTGCACCTGGTCGAGGGCCTGCTCGTCGCGCTGCTCGACATCGACGAGGTCATCCGCCTCATCCGCTCCAGCGACAACTCGGGGCAGGCGAAGGAGCGGCTGATCGAGCACTTCTCGCTGAGCGAGATCCAGACGCAGTACATCCTGGACACGCCGCTGCGCCGGCTCACCAAGTTCGACCGGATCGAGCTGGAGAGCGAGCGCGACCGGCTGAACGGCGAGATCGACGAGCTGACCGGGATCCTGGAGTCGGACGCCGAGCTGCGCAAGCTGGTCTCGGCGGAACTGGCGGCGGTGGCGAAGAAGTTCGGCACCGACCGGCGCACGGTACTGCTGGAGTCCGGGAGTTCGCCGGTCGCCGCGGTGCCGCTGGAGGTCGCGGACGACCCCTGCCGCGTCCTCCTGTCGTCGACCGGGCTGCTGGCCCGTACGGCCAGTGGCGAGCCTCTCGCCATGGACGACGCCCGGCGCGCCAAGCACGACGTGATCGTCTCCGCGGTGCCCGCCACGGCGCGCGGTGACGTGGGCGCGGTGACCTCGGCCGGGCGGCTGCTGCGGCTGTCGGTGATCGACCTGCCCCAGCTGCCGGACACGGCGTCCGCGCCGAACCTCTCGGGCGGGGCGCCGGTCGCGGAGTTCCTGTCCCTGGAGCCGGACGAGTCGCTGATCTGCCTCACCACGCTCGACGAGTCCTCGCCGGGGCTCGCACTCGGCACCGAGCAGGGCGTGGTGAAGCGGGTCGTCCCGGACTATCCCGCGAACAAGGACGAGCTGGAGGTCATCACTCTCAAGCAGGGTGACCGGATCGTCGGCGGGGCCGAGCTGCGCACCGGCGAGGAGGACCTGGTCTTCATCACGGACGACGCCCAGCTGCTGCGCTATCCGGCGGGGCAGGTGCGGCCGCAGGGCCGTGCGGCGGGCGGTATGGCGGGCATCAAGCTCGCCGACGGCGCCAAGGTGATCTCCTTCACCGCGGTCGACCCGGCGGCGGACGCCGTGGTCTTCACGGTGGCCGGCACGGCCGGCACGCTGCTCGGCGACTCCGAGACGTCGGCGAAGCTGACGCCGTTCGACCAGTACCCGCGCAAGGGCCGGGCCACGGGCGGCGTGCGCTGCCAGCGGTTCCTCAAGGGCGAGGACACGCTGGTCCTGGCCTGGGCGGGCGCGGCTCCGGCGCGCGCCGCCGCGAAGAACGGCACGCCGGTGGAGCTGCCCGAGCAGGACCCGCGCCGCGACGGCTCGGGCACGCCGCTGACGACGGCGGTGGCGGCCCTGGCGGGCCCGGTCTAGCCCCTGGGCCCCCGGCCCCGGCTTCCCCCCGGTCAGCCCTCGCCCTGTACGTACCGCAGGACGCCCCACATGCTGTGCTCGTCGGCAGCGGCGGGGGCGTCCCGCGGGCCGTCCGCCCGGCAGGACGCCAGTTCCTTGCCCAGCGCCCCGGCGTCCGTCCCGGATCCGATGAGCACGAGCTGGGTGAGTCTCGGCTCCTCGCCTCCCCAGGGCTCGGGGTAGAAGCGCAGGAAGCGGCCGACGGCGTGCACCCCGTACCGGTTGCGGGCATCGGCCGCACCGAAGTCGACGTACCCCTTGATCCGGTAGAGCCCCTCCGGCCTGGTGTCGAGGAACTCCATGAGCCGGCGCGGGTCCATGGGCACGTCGGAGGTGAAGGAGACGCTCTCGTACGCGGCGTGCAGGTGATCGTCGTGACCGTCCTCGGAGTCCTCGCTCCGCAGGTCGTCGAACGACAGCTGCCGCGCCTTCTCCTCGCCGTCCGGCCGTACCGCCGGGTCGAAGAGCAGCTGCGGATCGATCCGCCCGTACGACGCGCGGACCACGGCGGCACAGCCGCTGAGGGCACCGACGGTGTCGAGGACGCGCGCGAGCCGCTCCTCCCCCACCCGGTCCGTCTTGTTCAGCACGACGAGGTCGGCGAGGGCGAGATGGCGGTCGATCTCGGGATGACGCTCCCGGGTCGCGTCGAACTCGGCCGCGTCGACGACCTCGGCGAGCCCCCCGTACACGATCCGCTCGTTCTCACTGGCCAGGATCATCCGGACGAGTTCCTGCGGCTCGGCGAGACCGCTCGCCTCGATGACGATCACATCGAGGCGGGCGGCGGGGCGGGTCAGCCTCTCCAGGTACGCGTCGAGCTCACTGGCGTCGACGGCGCAGCACAGGCAGCCGTTGCCGAGCGAGACGGTGGAGTCCCCGAGCTGCCCGGCGACCGCCATGGCGTCGATCTCGATGGCCCCGAAGTCATTGACGATCGCACCGATCCTGGTGCCCCTGCTCTGCCTCAGCAGATGGTTGAGCAAGGTGGTCTTGCCGGATCCCAGGAAGCCCGTGAGGACGATGACCGGGATCTGCTTCTTGCTCACCAGGAGGCCTTTCTCGTAGCGCGGGGACCGGCCGCCCCAGGATATTGGCGCTCCGGCCGGCCCTGCGAGCCGCCCAAGGGGCGAGCGCGCGGCCACGGGATTTCGGAAAGGCGAGCCCGGCGCTCTACCGTTCGTAGACATGAGCGCCGCACCGACCGCCCCCGCCAGACGTTTCCGTCTGGGCTGGCCCCAGCGCGTCTTCTCGCAGGTCCTCCTGATGCAGCTGGCCATCGCCGGCGGCGTCGCCGTGCTCGCCACCGGCCTCTTCCTCGCCCCGCTCAGCGATCAGCTCGACCACGAGGCGATGCGGCGCGCGCTCGCGATCGCGCAGACCACCGCGGCCCAGCCGCAGCTGGCCGACACGCTCGCCGGCTCCCGGCCCGCCGCCGAAGGGCCCGTACAGGCCGGGGCCGACCGCATCAGACGCTCCACCGGCGCCGAGTACGTCGTGGTCATGGACGAGCGCGGCGTCCGCTGGTCCCACACCGACACCGGCCAGATCGGCAAGGTCGTCTCCACCGACCCCAGCGAAGCGCTCGCAGGCCACGAGGTCATGGAGATCGACGAGGGTACGCTCGGCCGCTCCGCCCGCGGCAAGGTCCCGCTGCGCGACGCCGGCGGCGAGATCGTCGGCGCGGTGTCGGTCGGCATCGAGTACGACAGCGTCCGCGCCCGGCTGCTGGGGGCGATCCCCGGGCTGCTGGCGTACGCGGGCGGAGCCCTGGCCGTCGGCGCGGTGGCGGCGTACCTCATCTCCCGCAGGCTCCAGCGGCAGACCCATGACCTCGCCTTCTCCGACATCTCCGCGCTGCTGGCCGAGCGCGAGGCGATGCTGCACGGCATCCGCGAAGGTGTCGTCGCCCTCGACGCCGAGGGCAGGATCCGGCTGATGAACGACGAGGCCCAGCGGCTGCTCGGGCTCGGCCCCGAGGTCACCGGGCGGCCGCTCGACGAGGCCCTGGGCGAGGGGCGTACGGCGGATGTGCTGGCGGGGCGGGTGACCGGCGAGGACCTGCTGACCGTGCGCGGTCAGCGCGTGCTGGTCACCAACCGGATGCCGACGGACGACGGGGGCGCCGTGGCGACCCTGCGCGACCGTACGGAGCTGGAGCGGCTCGGCCGTGAGCTGGATTCGACCCGCGGCCTGATCGACGCCCTGCGCGCCCAGGACCACGAGCACGCCAACCGGATGCATACGCTCCTGGGGCTGCTGGAGCTGGGCATGCACGAGGAGGCGGTGGAGTTCGTGACGGAGGTCGCGGCGGTGCACCGCGCCACCGCCGAGCAGATCACCGAGAAGATCCATGATCCGCTGCTGGCGGCGCTGCTGGTCGGCAAGGCCACGGTCGCCGCGGAGCGCGGGGTCGCGCTGCGGCTCTCGGACGCGACGCTGCTGCCCGACCGTCTGGTGGACCCGCGCGGTCTGGTCACGGTGGTCGGCAACCTGGTGGACAACGCGCTGGACGCCTCGGCCGGTTCCCCGGACGCCCGCGTCGAGGTCGAGCTGAGGGCGCGGGGGCGCACGGCCGTGCTGCGGGTGGCCGACACCGGGCCGGGGATCCCCGCTGAGCAGCGGGAGCTGGTCTTCACGGAGGGGTGGTCGACCAAGGAGCTGCCCGCACACGGCAAGCGCGGCCTCGGCCTCGCGATGGTGCGCCGGCTGGCGGAGCGGCAGGGCGGCAGCGCCCGGGCCGGCGAGGGGGCAAAGGGCGGTGCCGAATTCACCGTCGTACTGCCGGAGGCACTGACGGACGCCGGACCGGCCGGCGCCGTGCCGACCGGCGCGGAACCGGACGGCACGGGGGTGGGCGGCACGGGGGTGGGCGCAGCAGGACTGATCGGCGGCGGGCCGGACACGGTGGCGCCGGACACGGCAGGAGAGACGCGATGATCGACGTTCTGGTGGTGGACGACGACGTCCGGGTCGCGGAGATCAACGCCGCCTACGTGGCCAAGGTGGCGGGCTTCCGCGTCGTCGGCCGGGCGCACTCCGCCGCCGACGCACTGGCACAGCTGCGCGCGCACCACGTCGACCTGGTGCTCCTGGACCACTATCTGCCGGACGGGAACGGGCTCGCGCTCGTACGGGAGCTGCGCGGGCTCGGCCTCCAGACCGACGTGATCATGGTGACGGCGGCGCGCGACATCGGGACCGTACAGGCGGCGATGCGCCAGGGAGCCCTCCAGTACCTGGTGAAACCCTTCAACTTCGCCGGGCTGCGCACCAAGCTGGAGGCGTACGCCGGGCTGCGCCGGACCCTCGACGGGGGCGGCGAGGCGGAACAGGCCGAGGTCGACCGTATCTTCGGGGCACTGTCCGTGACCGGCTCCCCCGACCTTCCCAAGGGGCACTCGCCGACCACCGCGGAGCTGGTCCGCCAGGTGCTGCTGGCCGCCGGGGGCCCGCTGTCCGCCCAGGAGATCGCGGAGCGGGCGGGCATGAGCCGGCAGACCGCGCAGCGCTATCTGAAACTGCTGGAGCGGTCGGGACGGGTGCGCCTCAGCCTCAAGTACGGCGAGACGGGCCGCCCGGAGCACCGGTACGCGTGGACGGCCGGCAGCCGCTGAGCGCGTGCGGGCCCCGCCGCCCTGCCGTCCGCCTCCCGTCTCCTGCCTCCCGCCGCCCGGTCAGGCCGCGCCCGCCCCCGTCAGTGAGCGCACCTCTGCCTCCGCGTACCTGGCCTCGTCCGGCGGACCGGTCGACAGCGCCGTACCGGCCCAGCCCGCGAGGAAGCCCAGCGGGATCGAGACCAGGCCCGGATTCTGCAACGGGAAGAGCTGGAAGTCGACGCCCGGGAAGAGCGCCTCGGGGCTGCCGGAGACGACCGGCGAGAGCAGCACGAGCAGCACGGCCGGGACCAGGCCGCCGTACACCGACCAGACCGCGCCGCGGGTGGTGAACTTCCGCCAGAACAGCGAGTAGAGCAGCACCGGCAGATTGGCGGACGCGGCGACCGCGAAGGCCAGGCCGACGAGGAAGGCGACGTTCAGGTCGCGGGCGAGCAGGCCGAGGCCGATGGCCACGGCCCCGACACCGGCCGCCGCGACACGGGCCACCGCGACCTCGCTGTGCTGCCTGGCGTGGCGGCGCCTGAGCGAGGCGTACAGATCGTGGGCGACGGAGGCGGAGGACGCCAGCGTGATGCCGGCCACGACCGCCAGGATGGTGGCGAAGGCGACGGCCGCGACGACGGCGAAGAGAACCGCCCCTCCGGTGGAGCCGGCGCCGCCGCCCAGGTCGAGCGCCAGCAGGGGAACCGCCGTGTTCCCGGCGGCGTTCGACGCCCGGACCTCGTCGGATCCGACCACCGCCGCCGCGCCGAAGCCGAGCACGATCGTCATCAGGTAGAAGCTGCCGATGAGGCCGACGGACCAGACGACCGAGCGGCGGGCGGCGCGCGCGGTCGGCACGGTGTAGAAGCGGGACAGGATGTGCGGCAGCCCGGCCGTACCGAGGACGAGCGCGAGACCGAGGCTGATGAAGTCGAAGCGGGCCGTCCAGTCGCCGCCGTACCGCAGGCCGGGTGCCAGGAAGTCCGTGCCGTGACCGCTGCGCTCCGCGGCGGAGAGCAGCAGCTGGTTGAAGTCGCCGTGGAAGCGCACCAGGACGAGCACGGTGAGCGCGACCGTACCTGCCATCAGCAGCACTGCCTTGACGATCTGGATCCAGGTGGTGGCCCGCATCCCTCCCAGCGACACGTAGATCACCATCAGCGCGCCCACGCCGATGACCGTCCAGGAACGCGCGGCCTCGCTGTCCCCGCCCAGCAGCAGCGCGACCAGGCTGCCCGCTCCCACCATCTGCGCCACCAGATAGAGAACGGACACGGTGACCGAGGAAGTTCCCGCCGCGATACGGACGGGGCGCTCGCTCATCCGCGCGGCGATGACGTCGGCGAGGGTGAACCGGCCGCAGTTGCGGACGAGTTCGGCGACGAGCAGCAGGACGACGAGCCACGCGACGAGGAAGCCCACGGAGTAGAGCATGCCGTCGTAACCGTAGAGGGCGATCAGACCCGAGATGCCGAGGAAGGAGGCGGCGGACATGTAGTCGCCCGCGATGGCGAAACCATTCTCCATGGGGGAGAACAGCCGTCCCCCCGCGTAGAACTCCTCAGCGGAGCCGTGCCGGTTGCGGCCCGCCCAGGTCGTGATCGCCAGCGTCACCGCGACGAACGCGCAGAACAGCAGCAGCGCGAGCGTCTGGTGCTGCGTGGTCATGGCCGGGCCTGTCGTCGCTGAGCCCGTCACCGCCGTGCTTGTCACCGGTCGGCCCCCCGCGTCAGTTCCTGGGTGTCCCAGCGGAGATCGAGCGCCGCGCGGTCCCTGCGCAGCCGCGCGTGACGTGCGTACGCCCAGGTCAGCAGGAAGGTGGTGAAGAACTGTCCGAGCCCGGCGACCATCGCGACGTTCACCGCGCCCACGACGGGGCGGGCCATCAGGTCGTGCGCGGTGGTCGCCGCGACGACGTAGGCGAGGTACCAGGTGAAGAACGCAAGGGACGCGGGAACGACGAACCGCCGGTAGCGGCTGCGCACTTCCTGGAAGGCGGCGCTGCGCTGCACCTCCAGGTAGATCTCGGCCGCGCTGTGGCCGGGCCCCGGGCCGCCGGGCGCGGGCGGCGCGACCGGCGTGGGGGCTCCCGTACCGTCCAGCTCGCCCCACCCGGAGGCAAGCGCGTCGTACCAGGGATCGTCGAACCGCACCGCTGCGGTCTCGCGCCCTTCGTGCTTCTCCACCGAACAGTTCTCCTTGTCCACGCACGGATTGTCCGCGTGCCAAGGATGGACAGAGTGGGAAGATCCAGGACTCTTCAATCCTTTCTCTTCACCCCTTCAGGTGACGGATGTCCCGGGCGGCTGTGCGAGTCCGTGCCGGTGGGCATACCGCGCCGCCTGTGCCCGGTCGCGCCCTCCCGCCTTGGCGAAGAGGCCCGACCTGGATCCGGGCGGCCCCAGGTGCACCACCGGTGCGGAGAGGCGGGGTGCCAGGACGCCGTGGATCTCCCGGGCGATACGGGCCCGCTCGGCCGGGGCCACGGGCCTGCCGCGCCGAGGCACAGGGAGTACCCGACGAGCGCGATCCCCAGCCCGGGCAGGGCGGGAACCACGGTCCGGCCGCCGGGACGACGGCCGCGACGCCCCGGAAGGCTTCCGGGCCGTACGCCGTACGCCGTACGCCGTACGCCGTACGCCGTACGCCGTCCAGAGGATCCAGGTGGTCGTCGCGACCCGGACCAGGACGTCGGTGACCATGCGCACCCGTGGCGCACCCAGCCGTGACGGGACCTCCGGGGACGGCCGCGCGGTCCAGCCGCCGCTCGCCTGCGATGTCGTGGAACGGCCCTGCGGACCGGAGGCCCGCAGGGATCGGAGCGTGGGTGGAGCTGTGCGCTCCACCCACGGGTGGTCTCCGTCCGGCGCCGGCTCAGGCGTCGATGCGCGAGCGGTCCAGGGTCGCCGCCGAGCTGGTGATGAACTCCTTGCGGGGCGCCACCTCGTTGCCCATCAGCAGGTCGAAGACCTGCTCGGAGGACTCCAGGTCACCGATGTTGATCCGGCGCAGCGTGCGGTGGCGCGGGTCCATCGTGGTTTCCGCCAGCTGGTCGGCATCCATCTCGCCCAGGCCCTTGTAGCGCTGGATGGAGTCCTTGAAGCGCACGTTCTTGCGCTGGAACTCCAGCAGCTTCTGCCGCAGCTCGCTGTCCGAGTACGTGTAGATGTACTTGTCCTGGCCCTTCTTCGGCTGGACGAGCTCGATCCGGTGCAGCGGCGGCACGGCGGCGAAGACGCGCCCCGCCTCCACCATCGGCCGCATGTAGCGCTGGAAGAGGGTCAGCAGCAGGCAGCGGATGTGCGCGCCGTCGACATCGGCGTCCACGAGCAGCACGATCTTGCCGTAGCGCGCGGCGTCCAGGTCGAAGGTCCGCCCGGAACCCGCTCCTATGACCTGGATGATGGCGCCGCACTCGGCGTTCTTGAGCATGTCCGAGACGGAAGACTTCTGGACGTTGAGGATCTTGCCCCGGATGGGCAGCAGCGCCTGGAACTCGGAGTTCCGGGCGAGCTTGGCCGTACCGAGCGCGGAGTCCCCCTCGACGATGAAGAGCTCGCTGCGCTCCACGTCGTCGCTGCGGCAGTCGGCGAGCTTGGCCGGCAGCGAGGAGGACTCCAGCGCGGTCTTGCGACGCTGCGCCTCCTTGTGCTGGCGGGCCGCGATGCGCGTCCGCGCGGCGGCGACGGCCTTCTCCATGACCGAGCGCGCCTGCTGCTTGGCGTCCCGCTTGGTGGAGGTCAGGAACGTCTTGAGTTCCTTGGCGACGACATTGCCGACGATCCGCGCGGCCGCCGAGGTGCCGAGGATCTCCTTCGTCTGGCCCTCGAACTGCGGCTCCGCCAGCCGCACCGTGACGACCGCGGTGAGACCCTCCATGACGTCGTCCTTGACGACGTCGTCCTCGGCGACGCGCAGCAGCTTGGCCGAGCGCAGCGCCTCGTTGACGGTCTTGGTGAGGGACCGCTCGAAGCCGGAGATGTGGGTGCCGCCCTTGGGGGTGGCGATGATGTTGACGAAGGACCTGACGGTGGTGTCGTACCCCGTGCCCCAGCGCAGCGCGATGTCCACGCCGAGCTCGCGGGTGACCTCGGTGGCCGTCATGTGCCCGCGGTCGTCGAGGACCGGCACGGTCTCCTTGAAGGTGCCCTGCCCGGACAGCCGCAGAACGTCGCAGATGGCCTTGTCCTGCGCGAGGTACTCGCAGAACTCGCTGATGCCGCCGTCGAAGCGGAAGATCTCCTCGGTCTTGCCCTCGCCCTCCAGGGCGCGCTCGTCGCGTACGACGATGGTCAGGCCGGGGACGAGGAAGGCCGTCTGGCGGGCGCGCTGGTACAGCGTCTCCAGGCCGAGCTTGGCGTCCTTGAGGAAGATCTGCTGGTCGGCCCAGTAGCGCACACGCGTGCCGGTACGCGTCTTGGGGACCCGCTTGACCTTGCGCAGACCGTTCGCCGGGTCGAAGGGGGAGTCGGGGCCCGACCCGGTGAACATGCCGGGGACGCCTCGCCGGAAGCTGATGGCGTGCGTCGCGCTGTTGCGGTCGACCTCGACGTCCAGGCGGGCGGAGAGGGCGTTGACGACGGAGGCGCCGACGCCGTGCAGACCACCGGAGGCCGCGTACGAGCCACCGCCGAACTTGCCGCCGGCGTGCAGCTTGGTCATCACGACCTCGACGCCGGACAGGCCCGTCTTGGGCTCCACGTCGACCGGGATGCCGCGGCCGTTGTCCTGGACCTCCACCGAGCCGTCCTCGTGCAGGACGACCTCGATGTGGTCGCAGTAACCGCCGAGGGCTTCGTCGACGGAGTTGTCGATGATCTCCCAGAGGCAGTGCATGAGGCCGCGGCTGTCGGTGGACCCGATGTACATGCCAGGGCGTTTGCGGACGGCCTCGAGCCCCTCGAGTACGAGCAGGTGCCGCGCGGTGTAGTTGGAGCCGTCACGGTCTGCACCGGTCAGAAGCGCAGTGGACGGCACGGACGTCTCGGCGGTCACGCGGTTCGCTCCTCGCTGAATTTCAAATGTGTCCCGATGGGGTACGGGCCCGGCGTGGGTCGCCGGTCAGAGGGTACCGAGGCCTGGTAGAGCCGATGTAACGCCACCCTCAGGAAAACTCATGCTAGTCCAGAGTCGTATGCACGTTCGATCCCTCGAAGGGGTGACGTGGACATCACGTTCCCTTCTAGGCATGAACCATTTAGGCTCCGGGCACGTCCTCATGAACAACCGGCAAGCCAGCCGGGAGGGCAGACCACCCAATAACCGACGCGAAACCGTAGAGCGACGCAATACGGCTCCTTCGCCGCTAACCGGCAGCAGACAGCCACCTTCGGAAGAATTTTCAAGGAAAAGCCACGAGCGGGAACGTTTTCGGCCTGGTTGGATGTTGACCCTGGTACGACAGCTCGTCGAGCTAGAGAAGAGGCGACGTGACTACTGTTCTGACCCCCGCGACCCCCCTGACGGCCGCTGACCGATGCGACCGATGCGGCGCCCAGGCCTACCTGCGCGTTGTCCTGGCCAGCGGCGGCGAACTGCTCTTCTGCGCCCACCACGGTCGCAAGTTCGAGCCGGAACTCAAGAAGATCGCCGCGGAAATACAGGACGAGACAGACCGGCTGACCCCCGTGCCGCCGTCCCCGGAAGACGAGGAACGCTGATACCTCGCCATTACGACGAGCCAAGGGCCGGTTACAGACCGGTCGACGGGCGGTCCCCCCGGAAACCCCGGGGAAGGCCGCCCGTTCTCGTACGCTGCAAGCGTAATCAGCCTCTGGTGGTCCATGCTCCGGGGGCCGCCGAGAGGCGTGCGTACACCCCGGGGCTCTGGGCCTGACCGCAGCCGCTCCCCCAGGAGACGAGCCCGATCAGCCGGCCGTCGGCCACCAGCGGCCCACCGCTGTCCCCCTGGCACGCGTCGTGGCCCCCCTCCGGGTCCCCGGCGCACAGCATCGTGTCCGCGCTGTACGTCCCGTAGGTGCTTTTCGGGTAGGCGCTCTCACAGGTGCTGTCGGGCAGCACCTCCACCGGCGCGGCATGCAGCTCGGACGCGTAGATTCCGGTGCCGGTCGTGTCCCCCCAGCCGTAGACGACCGCGCTCGTGCCCGGGGTGTACGCCGCGTCTCCCGGCCCCGCGGCCTTGATGGCGTGATGCGCGGGAAGCGAGACCGACAGCGTGAGCATTGCGAAGTCTCCCGTGTTCGTCCCGGCGTCGTACTCCGGATCGATCTGCGCGTCACTCACCGCGATCTCCTGGCCCCCCGAACCCGCCAGCTCACTGCGGCCCGCGACGACCTTCAGGTCGCGCACCTGGCCGAGCGGTACGCCGAGGACCTCCTTGCTCACGCAGTGCGCCGCCGTCATCACCTTGTCCGGCGCCACCAGCACTCCCCCGCAGAATTGCCCCGCCCGCGTACCTCCGAACCGGTCACGGCTGGCCAGTGCCACCACCCAGGGCGTCTCGGAGACCTGTACCGGCCGGCCCCCGATCACCACGCCGTCGGCGGCGGCGGTACCGCCCGAGACGTGCGGCGTTATGAGGGCCGTGGCCGCCAGGGCCACCACCCCTGTCAGAGATCCGGTAGAAGAGCGACGCATTCGTCCTCCTGGTTCGGCGCTGCAATGACATCCCCAGCGTCGGCCGGACGGCGGTGCGCCGCACCCGTGAAAGCCGAGGGCCCGGAGTCTCGCGTACGAGGCTCCGGGCCCTCGGTCCGGGCGGTGAACGACCAGGTACGGCCTAGTCGAGGTAGTCGCGCAGGACCTGCGAGCGCGACGGGTGGCGCAGCTTCGACATGGTCTTGGACTCGATCTGGCGGATGCGCTCACGCGTGAC
>NZ_JBSFUB010000053.1:0-48432 GCF_053591575.1 Streptomyces altiplanensis
GCTGCCGGGCGCCCAGCCGATCCACCTCTACAAGAACAACACCGACAACAAGGGCGCGTCGTACGGCCCCGCACGTGACGTGCGGGGCGGCCCCTTCCTGCCTGCGTACAGCGAATCGCCCGCGTACGGCGAAGACCTAGTAGATCGGCTTCTCCGGCTCGATCTGGTTGATCCAGCCGATGACGCCGCCACCGACGTGCACCGCGTCCGCGAAGCCCGCGGACTTGAGCACCGCGAGGACCTCCGCACTGCGGACACCCGTCTTGCAGTGCAGGACGATGCGCTTGTCCTGCGGCATGTCCTGGAGGGCGGCGCCCATCAGGAACTCGTTCTTGGGGATCAGCCGCGCGCCCGGGATGGAGACGATCTCGTACTCGTTCGGCTCGCGGACGTCGATGATCTCGATCTTCTCGTCGGCGTCGATCCACTCCTTGAGCTGCTGGGGAGTGATCGTGGAGCCGAGCGCCGCCTCCTGCGCCTCCTCGGACACGACGCCGCAGAAGGCCTCGTAGTCGATGAGCTCGGTGACGGTCGGGTTCTCGCCGCAGACCGCGCAGTCCGGGTCCTTGCGGACCTTGACCTGGCGGTACTGCATCTCCAGGGCGTCGTAGATCATCAGCCGGCCGACCAGCGGGTCGCCCACGCCGGCCAGGAGCTTGATCGCCTCGGTGACCTGGATGGAGCCGATGGACGCGCAGAGCACGCCCAGCACGCCGCCCTCGGCGCAGGACGGGACCATGCCCGGCGGCGGGGGCTCGGGGTAGAGGCAGCGGTAGCAGGGGCCGTGCTCGGACCAGAACACGGACGCCTGGCCGTCGAAGCGGTAGATCGAGCCCCAGACGTACGGCTTGTTCAGGAGCACGCACGCGTCGTTGACCAGGTAGCGGGTCGCGAAGTTGTCGGTGCCGTCGACGATCAGGTCGTACTGGGAGAAGATCTCCATCACGTTCTCGGCTTCGAGCCGCTCTTCGTGAAGGACCACATTCACGTAGGGGTTGATGCCGAGGACCGAGTCGCGGGCGGACTCGGCCTTCGAGCGGCCGATGTCGGCCTGGCTGTGGATGATCTGGCGCTGCAGGTTCGACTCGTCGACCTCGTCGAACTCCACGATGCCGAGCGTTCCCACGCCGGCGGCCGCGAGGTACATCAGCGCGGGCGAACCCAGGCCGCCGGCGCCCACGGCGAGCACCTTGGCGTTCTTCAGCCGCTTCTGCCCGTCCATCCCGACATCCGGGATGATCAGGTGGCGGGAGTACCGGCGAACCTCGTCGACAGTGAGCTCGGCAGCGGGCTCGACCAGGGGTGGCAGCGACACGGGGACTCCGTAGGTCGGTCAATCAGTACGGTTGTTCTCCGCGTAACACTGCCACGCCCCTCCTCATTCCGAGACACCCGGTCCGATCCGCGAGACGATTTCGTCCCAGTAACCGGGCAGTGTCTCGAATGGGTCGGTTTGTCCGTCAGGGTCGCTGCGGTCGGTCAGGAAGACCGTCCCCGCGCCCTGCCAGCGGGCGATCCGCACGGCCTCCTCCAGGTGCGTACGCGGCAGGCCGTGCACCAGGTGGCAGAAGCGCTCGGGCGGATGGTCCGCGGTCCACTCCGCCACCTGTGACCAGCGGTAGTCCGCCCACGGTCCCGAGAACGTCACCAGCTGGTCGGCGGTCTCCGCGTAGCCCGGGTGCGGGTGCGTGCCGTGGCCGAGGACCAGGTGGCCGCCGCCGTCGGCCAGTGCGGACAGCGCGGCACCGAGGCGCCGCACCCCGGGGAGCTCTGTCCGGTCGGTGGGACAGCGGTCCAGATAGAAGCCGTCGACGCGGTACCAGTCGCGGAACCGGTGCGCGTCGGAGACGAGTTCGCCGAAAGGTCTCGCTCCGTACACCGCGTCGAGCCGGCCCAGCACCCTGACACCGGCGTTGCGGATGCGGCCCGCGGCCTCCAGGCAGTGCGGGTCGGGGCGGGCGCCCGGGCCGTTGGAGACGTTGAGCACCACCCAGTGCAAGGGGGCCCCCGGGCGGGTGAGTTCGGCCCATTCGACCGGGGCGACGAGCGGGTGGGCGTAGCCGGGGACCCCGAAGCCCAGACGGTCGGCGGCGGTCGCGGCCTGCCGCAGCCGGGGCGTGGTCAGATGCGGCACGCGGCCTCCATCCAGATGTCGGCGAGCGACTCCTCCAGGTTGATCCGGGGACGCCAGCCGAGCCGGTCGCGCGCGGTGCGCACATCGGCCTGCTGCCAGCTGCCGCAGCCGTCCGGGTACGGGTACGGGGCTCCCAGGTGCTCCGGGGCCATCTCGCCGCGCGGTGCGCCCACCGAGGCGAGCACGCCGCCCACCCCACCGTTGCGCGCCGCCGCCGACGCGCTGCCCGCGGCGTAACCGGGAGGGGCGTCGAGCTCGTGCAGGGCACCGCCGTAGCCCGCGACCCTGGCCAGGACCGCGGCGGCGTCCCGCAACCGGACCGCGCGGCCGGTGCCGATGTTGATGGCGCCCTGCGCGGCGGAGAGGGAGGCGGCGTGCACGGCGCGCGCCACGTCGCGCACGTCGACGAAGTCGCGCTGCACGCCGAGGCCGCCGAGCTTCAGCTCGCCGTCCCCGGACTGCATCGCGCGGCGCATCGCCTCGGCGAGCCGGCCGAGCGGCGAGCCGGCGGGCGTACCGGGCCCGACCGGCGAGAAGACCCGGAGCACGACGGCGTCGAGCCCGGAGCCGAGCACCAGCTCGGTGGCGGCGAGCTTGCTCACGCCGTACGGGCCGCCGGGGCGGGGTACGGCGTCCTCGGCGGTGGACGAACCCGGCTGCGAGGGCCCGTACTCGGCGGCGCACCCCAGCTGCACGAGCCGCGCCCCGCAGCCGCTGCGGCGCAGGGCCTCGCAGACGGTGGCGACGGCGACGGTGTTGTGCCGGGTCAGGTCGCGGGCGCCGCCGCGGGTGGCGCCCGCGCAGTTGATGACGACTCCGGGGTGGACGGCGTTCAGGAAGCGGGTCAGCGCACCGGGGCTGCCGGTGGCGAGGTCGAACCGTACGTCGGCGTCGTCGCCCCGCCCGAGGGCGGTGAGCTGCACGGCCGGGTCGGCGAGCAGCCGGTCGGCGACGAAGCGGCCGAGATATCCGTTGGCACCCAGCAGCAGGACCCTCATCGCGCGTCCCCTCGGTGCCGACCGGCTGATGCTGGGGGTTGGGGGGTCATGATCACGTTCTCCTTCGGGGGTGTTTCGGTGAGTGCTGCGGTGTACGCCCGCGACGTCGGCTCCGCGGGAGGCGGTGACGATGGCGGAGGCGGTGGTGGTGGCGGATCTGTGCGGTCAGTGCGGACCCTGCGGGCCGGATGCGTCGGATGCGTAGGGCGTTCCGGGTCCGGGCGCGTGGGCGGAGGCGCGGGAGAGCGCCGCCGTGGCGTGGACGAGCAGGGCGAGCGCGGCCAGGGCGCAGGCGGCCGCCGGGACGGCGCCCGCGCCGCCGGGCTCCACGAGCACCTCGACGGGCCGGGCGAGGAAGCCGCAACCGGGCAGGCGCGCGGCGAGTACGGCGGAAAGCGCGGCGATCTGCACGGCGGACGCGGCGGCGAGCCCGGTGGTTGCGGGCCTGGAGAAGCCGTGGACGGTGAGCAGGCGGGCGAGGAAGAGGAGCGTGCCGAGGGCGACGCCGGACGCCGGAGCGGCCCACCCGCTGTCGCCGGTCACGCTTCCCGCCCCGACGTGGAGGCAGAGGAGCACGCCCGTGAACAGTCCGGTGACGCCGAGCACGAGGGGTCGGGCCGCCGCCGCGAACTCCTCGGTGCCACGGCTCGCGGCGAGTCCGCGCCGCGCCCGTACGGCGATGAGGTGCGCGCACCAGGCCGCGGGGGCCGGTGCCACGGCGAGGGCCACCAGCGTCGTCGTCGCCACCGGCCAGGGCCCTTCGAGGCCAGAACCGGGACCGAGGCCAGAACCGGGACCGGAGCCAGGACCGGGGCCGCCCGCGACGAGCCGGCCGAGCAGTCCGTCGCCGAAGACGGCGTATCCGAGCAGCCAGCACACCCACAGGCGCGCGGCGGGTGCCGTGCGCCCCTCGGCGCGCAGGGGCCCGTGGCGCAGGCACAGGACGAGCGTGACCGCGGCGACCAGGGCCCCGGTCGCACCGACCGCCAACTCCGCCCGTCCGTCCGTCAGTTCGATCCCCGCGGCGGTGAGGACGCAGGCGGCGCCGGGCAGCAGCGCGTACACGATCCAGCCGGCGCGCGTGGGCGTCCCGGGCGCCGGGGGCTCCCCGACGCTGTCACCGGCGCGCGGCACGCGTGCGTACAGCTCCTCGGCGAGCGCGAAGACGTCCCGGTGGCGGAAGCGCGCGGCGGTCCTGTCGGTCACTCCGTGCGCTTCGAGACCGGCGGCGATCTCCAGTGGGTCGACGGCCCGTTCGCAGAGCTCCCGGTGCCGGTGCATGAGCGCCCGCACGGGGTCGGCGGGCCCGCGGCGCGGCGGGTGGTTCCCCGAGCCCCCGGTGCGACCGGGGGCAGCCGGCGTACGGGATGCGCTCATCGCCGTGTCCCCTGCTCCGACGGCCGCGGCTGCGGTCGTGGCTGCGGCCGCGGCCGCGGGGGATCTCGCCGGTTCCCGCCGACTGCGCGGCTCAGACATCACGCTCTCCCGTCCCCGGCCCCGCACCCGCGCCCACCGGCCGGGCCGCACCGGCGCCCTTCGCCCAGCGCGGCCCCGGCGCCCCGCCGCCCGGACCGCCCGCACCGCCTCCCGCCCAGCGGCCCGGCACATGCGCTTCCGCCGGGTTGGCGAAGAGCAGGGGCTCACCGTCCGTCCCGAGCACTTCGCGGCGCACCGGGCAGCGCGAGATCAACTCCAGGTAAATGCCGCGAAATGCCGCGATGTTCTGCTCGACCGTGAAGAGTTCGAGCGCGCGTGCGCGCGCCGCCGCACCCAGCCGTTCGCGCCGCCGCGGATCGCGCAGCAGTGCCACACAGGCGCCGGCCAGCGCGCGGGGATTGCGCGGCGGGACCACCAGGCCCGTACCGCCGATGACTTCGACGACCGCGCCGACGTCCGTCGAGACCGTGGCGCGTCCGCAGAACATCGCCTCGACCAGGCTGACCGGGAAGCCTTCGACCACGCTGGAGAGCACCACCACGCTCCCCGCGGCGTACGCGTCGGCCAGGTCCGCCGCCTCGGGGCCGCCGATGTCCTCGAAGGAGACGGGGTTGTCGCCGACGGCGTGCGCGTCGGCCGCCTCGTCGGGGAAGAGCTGGGCGGCGAGCGCCTCGCAGTGCGCGAGATAGGCGGTGGCCCCGGCGTCCTGCCCGTGCCGGCTGTGGACGATGCGCAGCCGGGCCTGCGGCTCCTCCTTGCGCACCTCGGCGAAGGCGTGCAGCAGCGAGACGAGGTCCTTGGCGGGCTCGACGCGGCCGACCCAGACCAGCGTCCGGGGGTCGCCGCCGTCGCTCCCCTCCCCCACGGCCGCGAAACGGCCGGACTCCATGCCGGGGTGGACGGTACGCAGTTTGGCGCGGTCGGCGCCGCACCGCTCCTGCCACCGCCTGGCGTGCGCGTTGCCCGGCGTGATGAGGGCGGCCCGGGCGTACACCTCGGCGGCGAGCCTGCCGTGGAAGGCGGCCAGGAGCGTCCGCACCGGCACGCTCCGGGACGTGCCGCCGGCGGCGAGGTAGTACGCGCGCAGCTGTACGCCGTACTCGGTGACCAGCAGCGGGACGCCGAAGAAGCGCCCGGCGAGCAGTCCCGGCAGGGCGGCGGCCCCGCCGGAAGCCGCGTGGCACAGGTCGACGGCGCCGAGGCTCTGCGCGTCGTACCAGTCCAGGGACAGGGGCCGCAGCGCCCGCTCCAGCAGGCCGACGGTTTCGAGGTGGTCGGAGACCTTCGCGGCGCGCACCGCGCGGTTGGCGCCGGGGGCACGGCAGGCGGCTTCGAGGGTGCGTACGGCGGTTTCGGAGCGCAGGGCGGCCTGGAGGCCGCCGCGCTCGGTGGCCAGTTCCGCGAGTCCGTAGAGACCGTCGGCGAAGCGGGCGCCCGCCTCTTCTCCGTCCGGCGCGCAGATCGCGTCGGCCAGTTCCCCGAAGTGCCCGGCGAAGCGGCGCCGTTCGCGCCGGCCGTACGCCCTGCCGTCGCCCTGCGGCGCCCACAGCGGTGCGGTGCGCACGCGCCGCACCTGGGGCGGCAGGCGGATCCGGCCCTGCGCCTCCTGACGGGCGCTGCGGCTCAGGGCGTAGACGTCGAATTCGTGCTGCGCGAGCCCGCGCACGAGCCGGTCGCACCAGAGCCTGGACTCACCGGTGGCATACGGATAGCCACCCTCCGTAAGCAGTCCGATCCGCACGGGCGCACCTCCGATCTCCCTTGCGGGCGGCCGCCGTTGGTCCGGCGGCTCACAGCGGGACGACCGTATGCGGACATGCCGGTGACGCGACGGACGGTTGTCCGTCGCGCCACCAAAAGGGGTGAACGCGCGTAACTTTCGCCCCGCAGCGACGTTCGGTCGCGCTAAGGGGTTGCGTGATTACGGGGTGTCAGACTGCGGCCAGTGCGCAACGGCCTCAATTGCCGGGATACACCCAGGCGTTGGGCTTGCACTTGATGCCGTCGATGTCCAGCGACTTCGTCTGCTGCTGCATGATCGGCGCGAGTTCGCCGGGGGTCTCGCAGTTCTTGTGACCGTGCCCGAGCCGGTGGCCGATCTCGTGGTTGATCAGCATCTGGCGGTACTCGAACATCTTGTCCTTGCCGAACGTCTTCGCCCCCTGCGCCCACCGGTACGCGTTGATCATGACGCGCTCGGTCGCCGCCGAATCGCACGAGACGTTGCCGGAGAGCGTGTCGAGACCCGACTTCGCGCACCACACCCCCGTGGTGCCCGGGCTCGCGAGCGTGATGACGAAGTCCGGCCGCCCGGAGGAGATCCGCTCGAACGTCATGGCACCGTTGTGCGCCCAGCTCCGGTCGTCGTTGAGGGTCTCCTGCACGGCGCGGGCGAAGAGGGCGCCGTCGAGTCCGAGCCCCTTCTCGACGTCCACCCGGTAGGAGAACTTCTGTCCCTTGCCGGGCGCCTTGTCGAAGCCGCCGATCGCCTCGAAGTCGCCGTCCGCCGTCAGCTTCGGGTCGATCGGATACGTCCTGGCCATCTGCTGCTCGTACGTCGCCGGGGCGGCTTCCGCTTTCCGGGACGGCGTCGGCCGGGCGTCCGAACGGGAGGTGTCGCTCTCCTTGGCGCTCCGGCCCCCGGCGACCGGGGCCGCGGCGGACTCCTTCTCGCCCTGGGCGACCTGCCCGGCCACCACAACGGCGAGCACGGTGGTCACCGCGGCTGCGGCGACCCCGGTGAAGGTCCGCCCCTTGCCGTTCCTGGCCGGCGCGTCGCCCGCCCCGCCGAAATCACCGTCGTGCCCGTCGTGACCGTCGTGGTCACGACGACCGCCGGCAGCGGCGGCTTCGCCCCCTGCTTCCCGGCGGCCCGGACCGGTCGCCGTGGCACCGGAGGGGTCGCGCGGGGCGGACGGAATCCGGGGCGGGGCGTCGAACGCCTTGACGAAATCCTGCCGCGGGCCCGGTATCCGGGCCCCGGCCGCGAACCGCACCTGGGGCTGCGGACCGGTCGAGTCCAGCTGAGGCCCCGGCGCCCCTTGCGGCTCATGCGACCCCTGTGTCCCTTGCGGCCCCCGCGACTCATGCGACCCCTGCGACCCACCAGGCGCTGCCTGCCAGTCGCCGTACCGCCCGCCCGGCGCGGCGCCCCAGCCGCCGCCGGACTCACGCTGCTCGGGGTGCCCGCCGCGCACGTGCGGCACCCCGCGAGCCGGAGTGCCGCCGTACTGCTGACGCTGCTGTGACTGCTGTTGTCGTGGCTGCGGCGGCGGGGGCGGCCCCTGCCGGTACCCGGGCGCCGGCGGGGCGTCGTACCCGGTCTCTCCCCCGCGCCTGCGCCGTCCGCTTCCCGCGTCCCGCCCCACCGCGGTTTCCTCGCCGGTGCCGGATATGGCGGGATTCCCGGTCGCCCCCTTGGGGGCAGGGCCTCGGCGACTATGACGTCCCACGCGCCGGATCAGCTCCTACCGCAGTCATCGATCAGTTCCCGGACAGCGCTGGCGACCGCCTCCGGATATTCCATCATCGCCACGTGCCCGGCGTCGGGCAGTGTCAGCAGCCGCGCATCACGGAAAGCCGCTGCCGCCCTGCGCGCCATACGGTACGACACGAGCTGGTCCCGCCCTCCGTACACCAGCAGCGTCGGCGCGAGCACCCGCTCGGCCTGCCGCCACAGGCCGTGCTGCCCGCCCAGTGTGTACGCGTCGACGATGCTCCGCGCCGAACGCGTCATCGCGTCCCAGAAGTACGGCAGTTGCAGCCGCCGCTCCATCTCCTCCACGGCATGCCGGAAGGCCTCGGGATCGACCGCCTCGGGATCGCCGTAACAGAGCGCCATCACACCGCGCGTGCGCTGCTCCGCCGTCCAGTCCTTGCTGAGCCGGGCGAACAGCGAGGCGACACCCGGCAGTGCGAGCAGCCCGGTCGGCACCGCCGTGCGCTGCACCCGCAGTTCCGGGAGGGCGGGCGAGACGAGCGTGAGCGTGCGCACCAGGTCGGGCCTGACGGCCGCGATGCGCGTGGCGACCGCGCCGCCCAGCGAGTTCCCGAAGAGGTGCACCGGTCCGCGCCCGCTCGCGTCGAGCAGCCGAATGCACGCGCGCGCCTGCCCGTTGAGCGAGTAGTTGCCGTCGTCCGGCGGCGGGGAGTCCCCGAAGCCGGGCAGGTCGACGGCCTCGCCGTCCACGTGGTCGGCGAGCAGCGGCATCAGCGCCGACCAGTTCTGCGAGGACCCGCCGAGACCGTGCACGTACAGCGCGGGCGGGAGGCCGGCGCGCGTCGCGGGCCGCGTGCGTACGTTCAGCGTCAGCCCGGGCAGGGTGACGGAGCGCAGCTTCTCGCCCTCGGCGACCCGCACGGCACTGACCCGTGGCACCGCGGTGGCGGCGGCGAGGCTGGATCCGGGCAGTTCGGTCGAAGACATGCGGCAATGTTACGAGACGATCACGTACTGAATCGTGTGTTCGCCGTCACAGATCTACCCTCGGAGCAAAGGGGTACGCGTCGCCCCCTGTCTCCGTCCCGGAAGGAAGCCACGCATGACTGTTGATCCCACCGATCCGGACACCTTCGCGGAAGTGGAGGAGGAGCCCCCCGCCGAGCCGGGCGTACTGGACGACGACGTCTCCGAGGCGGACGCCGCGGAGCAGCACACGGAGTGGCAGGAGAACCACGACGCTCCGCTGGACGACCTCGACCCGGGCTCCGCGAACGAGGCGGACGCCGCGGAACAGGCCCGCGTCGTGGCCCTCGACGAGGACGACTACCGCTGATCAGCCCCTGATCAGCGCCTGATCGGCCTTCCGCGGCCGTCCGGTCCGTGAAATTCTGCGTCCGCACCGCGCACAGGCGGGTTACCCAAAAGTACGATGGCGGGCGTGGCGCACACGGCGCACGGAACGGCCGTGCTGTTGAAAGGCCGCGACACCGAAAGACATGGGAGGCGGCGTGACAGCCACCGAGCAGACAGAGGCGGCACGCCCACGAGGCACGCGCCTGCCCCGCCGAGCCCGACGCAATCAACTTCTGGGCGCGGCGCAGGAGGTCTTTGTCGCACAGGGGTACCACGCGGCGGCGATGGACGACATCGCCGAGCGGGCCGGGGTGAGCAAGCCGGTCCTGTACCAGCACTTCCCGGGCAAGCTGGAGCTCTACCTGGCCCTCCTCGACCAGCACTGCGAGTCGCTGCTCCAGGCGGTACGCACCGCCCTCGCGTCGACCACGGAGAACAAGCTGCGCGTGGCCGCGACGATGGACGCCTATTTCGCGTACGTCCAGGAGGAGGGCGGCGCGTTCCGCCTGGTCTTCGAGTCGGACCTGACGAACGAGCCCGCCGTGCGCGAGCGCGTCGACCGGGTGTCGCTCCAGTGCGCCGAGGCGATCAGTGAGGTCATCGCCGAGGACACCGGCCTGTCCAAGGACGAGTCGATGCTGCTGGCCGTCGGGCTCGGCGGTGTCTCCCAGGTGGTCGCCCGTTACTGGCTCTCCAGCGGCAGCACCATCCCGCGCGACACGGCGGTCCAGCTGCTGACGTCGCTCGCCTGGCGCGGCATCGCGGGCTTCCCGCTGCACGGCACGGAGCACGGCACGGAGCACTGACGCGGCGCGTCCCGGAAGGCGCCCCGGAACGCCTTCCGGCGTGCCCCGGGAGCGTGTTCCCGGTCCGTGTTCGCTTCTGGCGTGCGGCGCCGGAGCGTTCCGTGTCCCCTCACCGGGCTAATGTGTGCTGCGTACAGCGCGGCTGACCGCGCACCGCAGCACCGATCGTCGGAGGGACATAGCCGTGGAGGTCAAGATCGGCGTGCAGCACGCGCCCCGGGAGATCGTTCTGGAGAGCGGGCAGTCCGCCGAGGAGGTCGAGCGCGCGGTATCCGACGCGCTGGCCGGCAAGGCGCAGCTGCTCAGCCTCAAGGACGAGAAGGGCCGTACGGTCCTCGTCCCCGCGGACCGGATCGCCTACGTGGAGATCGGCGAGCCGGTGGCGCGCAGGGTGGGCTTCGGCGCGCTGTAGGCGTCGACGGCACAGCAGCACCACAGACGGAACCGGCCCGGTGGGACATCCCACCGGGCCGGTTCCGTCTGCCTGCGCGCCGGTCCTCCCCGCCGGGCCGGCGGAGGGTTGTCTTCCGCGAGGCGGGGGTAGTACGGGCTACAACCCATTCGCACCCG
The DNA here is from genome assembly GCF_053591575.1 of Streptomyces altiplanensis. Classification (NCBI taxonomy): domain Bacteria; kingdom Bacillati; phylum Actinomycetota; class Actinomycetes; order Kitasatosporales; family Streptomycetaceae; genus Streptomyces; species Streptomyces altiplanensis. The sequence goes on from NZ_JBSFUB010000053.1 coordinate 10,741, forward strand.
GCTGCACGGGAGGAAACCACGTGATCCTGGAAACTCTCGGCTCCATCGCCCTCGGCTTCGCCCTTGCCTGGGCGGCCGGCCACCGGCTCGGAGACCGACTGCCCTCACGGCGCCTGGTCCTGGCCGCGGGCCCGCTCGGCGCCCTGTTCGGCGCGTACGTCACCCACTCCGCCCTCGGCCCCGGCCACGTCGTCGCGACACTGGCCGGCGCGGTGGCGGTGGGAGCGGTCCTGCTGTCGCTCCTCATCCGCCCCAGGGGCCGCGTCCGCCGTTCGGCGGCGGCGTAACGTCCCCCTGCGGCGTTACGCCGCCAGCCCCAGCGCGGCCATCCGCTTCGTGTGCGCCTCGGTGATCCGTGAGAACATCCGTCCCACCTCCGCCAGGTCGAAGCCGTCGGCGACGCCGCCCACGAGCATCGTGGAGAGCGCGTCGCGGTCCGCCACGACCCGCTGCGCCTGCGAGAGCGCCTCACCCATCAGCCTGCGCGCCCACAGCGCGAGCCGGCCGCCGCAGCGCGGGTCGGCCTCGATCGCGGCGCGCACCTTCTCCACCGCGAAGTTCCCGTGGCCGGTGTCGTCGAGCACGGCGAGCACCAGTCCCCGGGTGTCCGAGTCGAGCCGCTCCGCGACCTCGCGGTAGAAGTCGCTGGCGATCGAGTCGCCGACGTACGCCTTGACCAGGCCCTCCAGCCAGTCCGACGGCGCGGTCTGGCGGTGGAAGTCGTCCAGCGCCTTCGCGAAGGGCTCCATCGCCGCCGTCGGCTCCTCGTCGATCGCGGTCAGCCGGTCCCGCAGCCGCTCGAAGTGGTGGAACTCCGCCGACGCCATCTTCGCGAGCTCCGCCTTGTCGGCGAGCGTCGGGGCGAGCTTGGCGTCCTCGGCGAGGCGCTCGAAGGCCGCCAGCTCTCCGTACGCGAGCGCGCCCAGCAGATCCACGACCGCGGCGTGGTAATTCGGCTCGACGGACGCCGTCGCCCAGTCCTGGGCTGCGATACCGGTCCGGGGGGTCTCGTCGGGTGCGATGGCGTTGTCAGGCGTCTCCATGAACCGCACAATAGCCCGCTCCGCACGGTACGTAAGGGCCTGGTCAGCCACTCCCGTCACACCGATCCGGGAAATCGTTCCAACACACCTGCGCGAATCCGGGGTACAGTGGTAAAGCGCCTGCAGAGTACCCAGGGTATTTCGCGGCGCAATTGAATGAGGATGCCCGGTCGGTGGCCCGATCGGCTCCGACCCGACAGCCCTCCACGCGGTGCGTACCAAGGCGTACGACCGCAAGATGAGGGGCCCCCTCAGCGGCACGAGCGCTTGAGCGACGGCACGTGGTCCCGCGCCACCCGGCCCATCAGCGGCCGGACGAGAAACAGGCACGGTACGACCCCCTTCGTTCGCGTCATGCCGCGTCTCACAGAAGAGGCAGCACCCTGACTACGTTCCGAGACCTCGGGATTCTCTCCGAGACCGCCGAAGCCCTTGAAGCCGTCGGCATTCTGTCCCCCTTTCCCATCCAGGAGATGACGCTCCCCGTCGCGCTCTCCGGCAGCGACGTCATCGGCCAGGCCAAGACCGGCACCGGCAAGACGCTCGGCTTCGGCCTTCCCCTGCTGGAGCGCGTCACCGTCCCCGCGGACGTCGAGGCGGGCCGGGCCAAGCCCGCGGAGCTGACCGAGGCTCCGCAGGCGCTCGTCGTCGTCCCCACCCGTGAGCTGTGCCAGCAGGTCACCAACGACCTGCTGACGGCCGGCAAGGTCCGCAACGTCCGCGTGCTCGCCATCTACGGCGGCCGGGCGTACGAGCCCCAGGTCGAGGCGCTCAAGAAGGGCGTCGACATCGTCGTCGGCACGCCCGGGCGTCTGCTCGACCTCGCGGGCCAGAAGAAGCTCGACCTCTCCCACGTGCGTTCGCTCGTGCTCGACGAGGCCGACGAGATGCTCGACCTGGGCTTCCTGCCCGACGTCGAGAAGATCATGAAGATGCTGCCGCCGAAGCGCCAGACGATGCTGTTCTCGGCGACCATGCCGGGCGCCGTCATCGGTCTCGCCCGCCGGTACATGTCGCAGCCCACGCACATCAGCGCCACGTCGCCCGACGACGAGGGCGCGACCGTCGCGAACATCACGCAGCACGTCTTCCGCGCCCACAACATGGACAAGCCGGAGCTCGTCTCCCGCATCCTCCAGGCCGACGGCCGCGGGCTCGCGATGATCTTCTGCCGTACGAAGCGGACCGCCGCCGACATCGCCGAGCAGCTGGAGAAGCGCGGCTTCGCCTCCGGCGCGGTCCACGGCGACCTCGGCCAGGGCGCGCGCGAGCAGGCGCTGCGCGCGTTCCGCAACGGCAAGGTCGACGTGCTGGTCTGCACCGACGTCGCCGCCCGCGGCATCGACGTCGAGGGTGTGACGCACGTCATCAACTACCAGTCGCCCGAGGACGAGAAGACGTACCTGCACCGCGTCGGCCGCACCGGCCGCGCGGGCGCGAAGGGCATCGCCGTCACGCTGGTCGACTGGGACGACATCCCGCGCTGGAAGCTCATCAACAAGGCGCTGGACCTGCCGTTCGACGAGCCCGAGGAGACGTACTCCACCTCTGCTCACCTGTACGAGATCCTGAGCATCCCGGCCGGTACGAAGGGCGTGCTGCCCCGGGCCGACCGGACCCGTGCGGGTCTGGGCGCGGAGCAGGTCGAGGACCTCGGCGAGACGGGCGGCCGCGGGCGCAGGTCCGCGGCGGCCGCTGCCGCGCCGGCCGTCGTCGAGGAGCGCGCCCCGCGTACGCCGCGTCAGCGTCGCCGTACGCGCAACGGCGCGCCGGTGACGGCGGACGCGAACGAGGCGACGGCGGTCTCCGCCGAAGCCACCGCGGTGCCGGAGACGGTGTCCGGGGCCCCCGAGACCCCTGCCGCCGAGCCGCGCACCCCGCGCCGTCGCCGCCGCACCCGTGCGGCGAACGCGGTGGAGGCCGTGGCGGAGACGGCGGAGGCCCAGATCCCCGCTCCCGCGGAGGAGCCCGAGGCCCCGAAGAAGCCCCGTCGCCGTACGCGCGCGGCGAAGCCGGCCGAGGCAGCGGCCGAGGCTCCCGCGTCCGCCGAGGCCCCGGCTCCGGTGAAGGCGCCCCGCCGCCGCACGCGCGCCGCCGCCGCGGCGCAGCCCGAGAGCTGATCCGGCACGCCCCGGTGGCCCGGTTCCCCTTCGCGGGGGGCCGGGCCATCGGCGTACGGCGGGGGCACGGCCTCCCGCCGCCACGGAAAGCGCGGCCGTGCGGCCCGTGCGCCGCGCCGCGCAGCCGCTAGCCTCGTCGCATGAGCAGGCCGCCCACCTTCACCCCGCCCCCCGGCACCCGCGCCCTCCCCCTGCGCACCTCGCGCGGTGTGTTCGCCGCGCTCGAAGCGCGGCCGCGGCGCGCGGAGCCCAGAGGCACCGCGCTGCTGCTGCCCGGGTACACCGGGAGCAAGGAGGACTTCATCGCGATGCTGGTGCCGCTCGCCGAGGCCGGGTACCGGGTCGTCGCGGTCGACGGGCGCGGGCAGTACGAATCCGACGGGCCGGGCAGCGAACAGGCTTACGCGCAGGGCGAGTTGGCCCGGGACGTGCATGCGCAGGCGGTCGCCTGCGGTACGCCGGTGCACCTCGTCGGGCACTCCCTCGGGGGTCAGGTCGCCCGCGCGGCCACCCTGCTCGACGCGGCGCCGTTCGCTTCGCTGACGCTCATGTCGTCGGGCCCGGCCGAGGTCTCGCCCGCGCAGCAGCAGAGGATCGCACTGCTGACGCAGGCTCTCGGCGCCATGACCATGGCCGAGGTGTGGGAGGCCATGCAGGCGCTCGACCCGCCGGAGGACACCGACCTCGACGGCGCGGCCCTGCGCGCGCGCTGGCTTCGGCACGACCCCGCGCAGCTCGTCGCCACCGGCCGGCAGCTGACGGGCGAGCCGGACCGCGTGGCCGAGCTCTCCGCGGCGGGGCTCGCGGTGCACGTGGTGTCAGGAACCACGGACGACACCTGGCCGGTGCCCCTGATCGACGAGATGGCCGAGCGGCTGGGCGCGTACCGGACGGTCGTCGAGGGCGCCGGGCACTCCCCGAACACCGACCGGCCCGAGGAGACCGCGAAGGCGCTGGCGGGGTTCTGGGACGCCCTGTGACGCCGGCCCCGGCCGGGGGGCTAGTACTGGGCCTGGAGGTGCTGCCAGAAGCCGTCCCGCAGCGCCCTGCGGAGGTCCGCGTGGCCGCGCAGGGACCGCTGGAGCAGCCGCTCCGCCTCCACCAGGAGCTCCTGGTCCACCGAGCCGGGCAGGTAGGGGTGTCCGGGCAGCAGGTCGGCCAGCGACTCCCGGCCCCGCGCCCCCAGCCACGCCGCCGCGATCTGCGCGCCGACGAAGCGGACGTCCTCGCGGGACGGCCGCGGGGCGCCCTCGTTCTCGTACGTCGTGACGGGGCGCCGCGTGACGTACGGCTTGCAGAAGTCGAGGTCGAACGTGCGCTGGCTGTCGACCTCCCACAGGAGCGGTTCGGCCTGGTTGCGGCCCTCGCCCGCCTCGATGCCCCACAGGTGGACCCGTGCGCCGTAGCCCTGGGCGGCCTCGACCGCGGAGACCAGGTCCTCGTCACCGCCCACCAGCGCCGCGTCGCTGATGGCGCGGTGCCTGGCCAGTGATTCCAGGTCCGTGCGGATCAGGGAGTCGACGCCCTTCTGCTGGTTGTTGGCGTTGAGGTTGCCGAGGCGGACCTTGACGTCGGGCAGCTCGGCGATCGACTGCTGCTCGGTGGTGTGGATGCGGCGCCTGGCCCCGTCGTACCAGTACACCCGCAGCAGCCTGCTGTCCGCGAAGATCGTGCGGGCCTTGTCGATGAAGGCCTCGATGATCCCTTCCGCGTCGAGGTCGAAGGACCTGCGGTCCTCGGTCCCGGTCACGAGCAGCCCGGCCGCCGCGTAGACGTATCCGGCGTCGACGAAGATCGCGTGGGTGGAAGGGGTCTTCGCCACCTCGGCGAGCATGCGGTGGAGCAGCTCGTTGGTGCGCTCCAGGCGGGCGGCGATCCCGTCGAGTTCAGTGGGGCCCGAAGGCTGTGCGTCGTCCATACGGATCTCATTGTCCGTGGCGTGAGCGAGCGGGCACAACCGGTCCCGCTACCCATGAGTATTTAGATAGTCGAAAATTTTCTTTAGCGTAGGGAATGACTGCGGTGTGCACACCGTTGTAACCCTCAGAGAACGTGCGGCGCCTAGCCTCACGTTCCCACCCACAGTTCTCCAGCAGGAGGATCAGACGAAGGGAGAAGCCTTGCGCTTCGAAATCATGCGCCTGGACGACGTCGACGGTTCCGCCGTCGACAGCACCGTCGTGGACGCCGCCTCCGTCAACCGGATCGTGCAGCAGGCCGCCTCTGTCGGCCAGCGCATCTACATCCGCCCGGCCGAGACCTCGGCTTCGTAACGCCGTAGTGGTTTGTTGAGGTAAGCGCCCCCGTACGTCACGTACGGGGGCGCTCGTGCGTGTCAGCCGCCCCGGATCACCTGGGTGACGCCGTTGATGATCTGCTGCACCGCGATCGCGGACAGCATCATGCCCGCGAGACGCGTCACCAGGACCACGCCGCCGTCCTTGATCACCCGGATGATCAGCAGCGAGTAGCGCATGGCCAGCCACAGGACCACGTGCATCGCAGCGATCGCCGCCCAGACCGAGACCTGCGCCGTGGCGCTGTCCGCGTGCTGCACGGCGAGGATCACCGAGACGATCGCACCGGGACCCGCCAGCAGCGGCATTCCCAGCGGTACGAGCGCGACGTTGACGTCCTTGGTCTGCGTCGGCTCGTCGGTCTTGCCGGTCAGGAGGTCGAGCGCGATCAGAAGGAGCAGCAGGCCGCCCGCGATCATCAGCGCCGGCACGGACACGTGCAGGTAGTCGAGGATCTGCTGGCCGAGGAGACCGAAGACGGCGATCACGCCGAAGGCGACGGCGACGGCCTGCCAGGCCATCCTGCGCTGCACCTTGGCGGGCCGGCCCGAGGTCAGGGCAAGGAAGATCGGGGTGATCCCAGGGGGGTCCATAATCACAAAAAGCGTGAGAAAGAGGGATCCGAAAACGGCAAAGTCGAGCACAGTGATGCCTTGCGAGAAGAGGGTCGTACGAGGGGGAAGTGCGGCGTTACGGGCGGAGGCTTCCGCCCGCGCCGGGCACCGGGAAGGCGCCGGTCGCGCGTCGCGTGATCTCGCCGTAGATCTCGGGGTCCGTCGTGTACTCACCGAGCTGTACGGTCTTGCGGCTGCCGTGGTAGTCGCTGGATCCGGTCGTCAGCAGCCCCAGGTCGGCGGCGAGGCCGCGCAGCCGCGTACGGGTGGGCCCGTCGTGGTCCATGTGGTCGACCTCGATCCCGTCGAGGCCGGCGGCGGCCAGCGCCGCGATCGCGCTCTCGGGAACGGTCTCGCCGCGCTTGACGGCGGCGGGGTGCGCGAAGACGGTGACTCCGCCGGCCGCCTTGACGAGGCGGATCGCGTCGAAGGGGTCCAGCTCGTGCTTCTCGACGTACGCCCGGCCTCCGTTGGCCAGCCAGTCGGGCGTGAAGGCGTCGGAGACACTCTCGACGACGCCGAGTTCCATCAGCGCGGACGCGATGTGCGGACGGCCGACCGAGCCGTCTCCGGCGATACGGGCCACCTGCCCCCACTGGATCGGCACGCCCAGCTCCTGGAGCCTGGCGACCATGCCCCGCGCGCGGGGCACCCGGTCGTCCCGCACCAGCTCGCGCTCGCGCGCCAGCTCGGGCTCGTCGGGGTCGAAGAGGTACGCCAGCATGTGCAGCCCGACGCCGTCGAGGCGGCAGGAGAGCTCGGCGCCGGTGACCAGCGTCAGCCCCGCCGGGAGCGCGGCGATCGCCTCGGCGTGGCCGCGCGTCGAGTCGTGGTCGGTGAGCGCCACGACGTCGAGCCCGGCCGCGGCGGCGCCCCGCACCAGTTCCGCGGGGGTGTCCGTGCCGTCCGATGCGGTGGAGTGGGTGTGCAGGTCGATGCGCACGACGCGTGACTCCGGGGCTCGGCGGGACGGGAGACCGGTCCAGGATAGCCGGGAATCGAACAGCCCCCTGTCCCCTCTCCCGTCAGGAGAGCCGGCCCCTCTCCCGTCAGGAGAGCAGCCGCGGCGACAGCGCCCCGCACGGCACCAGGTCCACTTCCGCGCCCGCGTCGCGCAGATCGGTCAGTATCAGTTCGTCGTACATCAGCAGGCCCGCCTGCTCCGGCCAGGCGATCGCCCACACCCACAGCCCGCACGCCTCGCCCGCGAAGACCGCGCGGTCGTCGGGGGTGCCGGAGACGTGCCACAGCGGGGCCGGCCGGCCGGCCGCGAGGACCTTGGCCTGCGGCGGTTTCTCCATGTCGATGTACGCCCCCGGATCGGGCCCGTCCACGCCCGCGTAGCGCGCCCCGAGACCGACCCCGAGCTCCTCGGCCACCAGCAGCAGCTCGCCGAGTCCGCCGAGCGGTCCGGGCCCGGAGCAGGCGACGACGGTGGCGCGGGAGCCACTGCGGTCGTCACCCGCGCAGGACACCCCGGTGAACAGCCACCCGACGGGCAGCGGCCACGGCATCCACACCGGAACCTTGGCGCGCTTCACCGCGACGGTGAGGGCCTCCACGCTGGGCGGGACCACGGGCTGCTGCGGATGCACCGTCCCGTGCACATCGCACTGCCAGGAGTCGGAAAAGAGACCGGGCGCCCTGACCCGGCCACCGCACTTCGGGCAACTGGGTTCGCCCCTCATAGGGCCCAACGGTCCTCCCCGGCCGTCCCCGCGTCAAGGACGATCACCCGTCCGGAGCCGAATCCGCCCCGAGCCCCGGACCCACCATCGCCCACTCGTTCGAGCGGAAGGTCCCCTGACGGGCCTCCCCGGCCGGGGGCCGGGCGGCACGGCGCCGCGCGTTCCGCGACGATCAGTCGAGCGGCACCGACGCACGCAGCGGATCGCGCAGGTCCGTGCCGTGCGTCAGCCAGCGCTCCTGGAGCTCCTGCGCGCCCTTGACCCGCTTCCACGCCGCCTCGTTCGGCGTCATGGGCAGCAGGGGCAGGAAACGCACCGGGTCCATCGGGGCGTCCAGCTCCAGGTCCTCCACCAGGCCGCCGGACTCCGCGACGAGTACGGAGCTGAACGGCGCCCCGGGCCACAGCGGCTCCCCGAGGTCCAGCGAGGCGCCCGGGGCCACGATCACACCCTCCACCTGTGGCGACGCCGCGAGGACCGCGAGCGGGCGCAGCACCTTGTCGGTGTCGGCGAGACCGGCCCGTACCGACAGGACCAGCTCGGCGCGCGGGCCCTTCACCGGGTCGGCGAGGACCGCGGTCGGGTCGGCCATCGGCTGGGCCGACATGCCGAGGGTGGCGTAACGGACGACGTCGCCGTCCACGAAACGCAGTACCTCCATACGGTCCGTACCGAGGAACGTGACGGCGGCGCGCGCGTCCGGTTCGCCCAGCGCCGTACGCAACCGGGCTTCCACCAGCGCAAGAACATCTCCCATGCCCGTGAGCATAGGCGCGTACGGAAACGGTGAAGAAAGACCTTGACACAACAGTGGGCTGATAGTCTTGGCCGCTGGTCGGGGCAGCACGCAGAAGCGTGGCTTTCGAGTCCCGACATCACGTCATCCCCCAAGGGGGACCGGCCGGAGGAGGTGGGGCTGCGGTGGATCGAAGTCGACCAGGCAGTACCAACCGCTCTTCCGCACCGTCAGTGTTCCCCGGGGCCTGAAGCCCTTCGTACCCGGCTGCCAACCGGTGAAACCTACGGGGCCCACGGCATTTCGCGCGACGGAAGAGCACTTCGTTTTTGCCTGATCCGTGTCTGAGCGAACGCCGTCACCGCGTCCCCGCGGTGCCGCCCGCTTTGCCGACGTACGGTGCCCCGACGCCGCGGCCCGCACGTCTCCATTCCGGGCAGTGCCATGCCTCGCTGACGGCTTCTCCGTGAAGGAGCCCGCCATGTCGATGATCCGTGACCTGCGCGCAGCGGTCCGTCCGTCCCTGCGCAAGAGCAGCACTGTGTACAGCAGTTACGACACCACCCGCGACCCGTCCGCGAGCAGCGCGGTCGTCGACTGCGCGGTCTACCGCGACGGGCGCCGGGTGAAGGACGCGGAGTGCCTCACTCCGCACGAGGCGATGGTCCGCGTCCGGGAGGGCGGCGGCTTCGCCTGGATCGGTCTGCACGAGCCGACCGAGGCCGAATTCGCCGGTATCGCCGCCGAGTTCGGACTGCACCCGCTGGCCGTCGAGGACGCCGTGCACGCGCATCAGCGGCCCAAGCTGGAGCGGTACGACGACACCCTCTTCACCGTCTTCAAGACGATCCACTACGTCGACCACGCCGAACTCACCGCCACCAGCGAGGTCGTGGAGACCGGTGAGGTGATGTGCTTCACCGGCAAGGACTTCGTCATCACCGTGCGGCACGGCGGCAAGGGATCGCTCCGCGCGCTGCGCCACCGGCTCCAGGACGATCCGGAGCTGCTCGCCAAGGGACCGTCGGCGGTGCTGCACTCGATCGCCGACCACGTCGTCGACGGGTACATCGCGGTGGCGGGCGCCGTGCAGGACGACATCGACGAGGTCGAGATCGATGTCTTCTCCGCGCCGGCCAAAGGCAGTCCGCGCGGTTCGGACGCGGGCCGGATCTACCAGCTCAAGCGGGAGGTCCTGGAGTTCAAGCGGGCCGTCGCGCCGCTGCTGCGGCCGATGCAGCAGCTCAGCGAGCGGCCGATGCGGCTCGTCGACCCGGACATCCAGAAGTACTTCCGCGACGTCGCCGACCACCTCGCGCGGGTGCACGAGGAGGTCGTCGGCTTCGACGAACTGCTCAACTCGATCCTCCAGGCCAACCTCGCGCAGGCGACCGTCGCCCAGAACGAGGACATGCGCAAGATCACGTCCTGGGCGGCGATCGTGGCCGTGCCGACGATGATCTGCGGTGTCTACGGCATGAACTTCGACCACATGCCGGAGCTGCACTGGCGGTACGGCTATCCGCTGGTGCTCGGCTCCATCGTCGTCGTCTGTGTCAGCATCCACCGCACGCTCAAGCGGAACGGCTGGCTCTGACGACGAGCGCGAGGCCGGACAGGATCACCAGCAGGGCGGGGTAGGCGGCCGCCGGCGGCTGCTGCCCCAGCCACAGCGCGGCGATCAGGGCGGCGCCCGGGGTCTCCAGGAGGATCGCCGTCGAGGTGACGGAGGGGCCCAGGGTGCTCACGACGCGGTTGAGCAGGGAGTGGCCGAGGAGCTGGGCGGCGGCGGTGAGGGCGGCGAGCTGGAGCCAGGTGGTGGCGTCGTACCCGCCGAGTCCGGCGCCCGAGACGAGGCAGACCACCAGCAGGATCAGGGCGGTCGTCGAGTAGCAGACGTAGGTGTACGCCGTCGTGCTCACCGTCCGCCGCACCTCGGCCCCGAGCAGGACGTACCCGGCGGCGGCGATGCCGCCGCCGAGCGCGAGCGCGTCGCCCGCGAGCGCCCGGGGGGACAGCGTCATGTCGACCCCGGTCAGGATGACGACGCCCACGACGGCGAGCACCGTGCCGGCCCACACCATGCGGGGCGGCCGGTGGCCGCGCATCCGCAGCAGGATCGTCGTCCAGATGGGCGTGGTGGTGCACAGGGCGGTCGACGACGCGACCGAGGTCATCCGCAGGCTCGGCAGCCAGAGCCCGAAGTGGAGCGCGAGCAGGGCTCCCGCGGCGACGGTGAGGAGCAGCGGCCTGCGTCCCATGCGGCGCAGCCCGGTGCGGTGCCCGACGAGGACCAGGGGGGTCAGTACGCCGACCGCCATGGCGTTGCGCCAGAACGCGATGGCGAGCGCCGGGGCGGCGGTCGCCGCGATGAGCGGCGCGGAGAACGAGACGCTGGCGACGGCGACGCCGAGCAGGACGAGGTCGGCACGGGGGGCGGCGTGGAATCCGGGCGACTGCGGATCCGGCGCGGTGGTGGAGCCGTCGGTGCGGCGGGCTGTTGCGGGCACGGGATCACGGTAAGGGGCGTGGCGCGGTTACGGAACTGTCCAGCCCCGGTCGAGCCCCGCGGCGCACGGGGCCTAGGCTTGCGCCCATGACGCAGACCTTGCTCGACCAGGCCCTCGTCGAGGAGGCCACCAAGAAGTCCGGGCTCATCTGGGTACGGGGCACCGGCCCCGCCCGCTCCCTGTGGCACGTGTGGCACGACGGCGCCGCCTACGTGGTCGGCGACGGCCCCGGCGAGCAGCCGCTGCCCGGACTGACCGGCGGCGGGAGCGCCGAAGTGACCGTACGCAGCAAGGACAAGGGCGGCCGGATCGTCGCCTGGACGGCCGCGGTCACCGAGCATCCGGCCGGGTCCGAGGCGTGGGAGGCAGCCGTCGCCGAGCTCAAGGGCAAGCGCCTGAACGCGCCCGACGCCGAGCAGATGACCGAGCGCTGGGCCCGCGAGTGCCGCGTGCTGCGCCTGGAGCCGCTGAGCGTGAACACCGACCTGCCGGACGGCCCGCTCTCGGCCGCCCCGCTGCCGACGGACGCGACGACGCGCCGGCCCGCACCGGCGGCGCTCCCCCGCCTCCTGCTCAAGCGCGGGAAGCGCTAGCGCCGGCTAGGAAGCGCCGTCCGAGGTCTTGGGGAGCCGGCCGCCGTAGTCGACGGTCTCGTCCTTGTCCGGCGCTTCCAGCGTGAACCCCTCGTCCCAGTCGGCGAGCCTGACCACACCCGCGTCGCCCGCCCGCTCCAGCTTCAGCGGGTACGGCGTGCCGATCAGCGACACGGCGAGGCTGCCCCCCGTGCCCTTGCCGCCGGTGACCTCGATCGTACGGACGCCGCCGACCTTGCGGCGGTCGCCCTTGGCCAGCTTGCCGTGCAGTCCGAGCAGGCCGTCGAGCAGGACGTCCTTGTCCGTGAAGCCGCGCAGCTGGTCGTACGCAGGGTCGCCGTCCGGGACCTTCACGTACTTGTCCTCCAGCTTGCCCGCGGCCGCCTCGTCGGACGCCGAGGACTCGGGGGACCGCTCCGCCCCGTGGTCCCAGAAGTCGGCGCCGGCCTTCATGAAGAGCTCGTCCTCGATGCGCAGCAGCTCGAACGTGCTGTCCTCGGAGGTCACGGAGCCCGTGCCGCCGTCCTCCTTGAGCCGCATGTCGAGCTTGTACGAGCGGCCCTTGCTGACGACGGTGCCCGAGAGCCGTACCGACTCCGCGTCGCGCGCAGCGTTCCGCGCCTTGGCCTCGATGGCCGAGGCCCGGAGTCTGCCCACCCCGTTGGTCCCCTTGTCCGGGTCCGGCGGCGGTTCCTCACCGCAGGCGGTGAGCGCCGCGGTCAGCCCGACGCACACGACGCCGAGCAGGGCAGCCCGGCGGGCTCGGGCGGCCGGGGGAAATGCAGTCACAAGCGCACTGCCTCTCATACGGGTGTCCGGGGTGGCAGCAGGCAGCGTACCTGTGCCGTCTACGCTGTCCGGAAGGGAGCCGTCCGGGCGCCCCTTGGGAGCGGGGCGGACCTGCACGGGCTAGCCTGAACCCGTTATCGGCCTCTATTTACCGACATAGGGAGGCGCATCGGATGGCATCAGGCGCTCCCCGGATCTTCGTCTCGCACCTCGCGGGCATCGCCGTGTTCGACCCGAACGGCGACCAGGTCGGCCGGGTGCGCGACCTGGTCGCGATGTTGCGGGTGGGCCGCAGGCCGCCGCGTCTGCTCGGCCTGGTCGTCGAGGTGGTGAGCCGGCGACGGATCTTCCTCCCCATGACGCGCGTGACGGGCGTCGAGTCGGGGCAGGTCATCACGACCGGCGTGGTGAACGTGCGCCGTTTCGAGAAGCGCCCGACCGAGCGGCTGGTCCTGGGCGAACTCCTCGACCGCCGGGTGCGCCTGGTGGACACCGGCGAGGAGGTCACGGTCCTGGACGTGTCGGTCGTGCAGCTGCCCGCCCGCCGCGAATGGGAGATCGACAAGGTCTTCGTGCGCAAGGGCAAGGGCGGGGCGCTGCGGCGGCGCGGAGAGACGCTGACCGTGGAGTGGTCGGCGGTCACCGGCTTCTCGCTGGAGGAGCACGGACAGGGCGCGGAGAGCCTGCTGGCCACCTTCGAGCAGCTGCGCCCCGCCGACCTCGCGAACGCCCTGCACCACCTGACGCCCAAGCGGCGCGCCGAGGTGGCCGCCGCGCTCGACGACGACCGGCTCGCCGACGTACTCGAAGAGCTGCCCGACGACGACCAGGTGGAGATCCTCGGCAAGCTCAAGGAGGAGCGGGCGGCCGACGTCCTGGAGGCGATGGACCCGGACGACGCGGCCGACCTGCTCTCCGAGCTGCCCGAGGAGGACAAGGAGCGGCTGCTGACGCTGATGCGGCCGGACGACGCGGCCGACATGCGGCGGCTGCTGGCGTACGAGGAGCGGACGGCCGGCGGTCTGATGACGACCGAACCGATCGTGCTGCGGCCCGACGCGACGGTCGCGGACGCCCTGGCGCGCGTACGGCAGCAGGACCTCTCCCCCGCGCTGGCCGCGCAGGTGTACGTCTGCCGGCCGCCGGACGAGACGCCGACGGGCAAGTACCTCGGGACGGTGCACTTCCAGCGGCTGCTGCGGGAGCCGCCGTTCGCGCTGGTCGGCTCGGTCGTGGAGTCCGACCTGCCGCCGCTGTCGCCGGACACGCCGCTGCCCGCGGTGACGAGCTACCTCGCGGCGTACAACATGGTCGCCGCCCCGGTCGTGGACGAGGGCCGTTCGCTGCTCGGCGCGGTGACCGTCGACGACGTGCTCGACCACCTGCTGCCCGAGGACTGGCGCGAGACGGAGTTCCACGAGCCGCCGGGGGCCGCGCTGGACGAGGAGGCCGTCCGTGGCCGGTGACAGGGGCGCCGAGCCGAGGGAGCGCGGCCGGGCCGCGACGGGCGCGAGCGCGCTGCCGCGGGCGCCCCGGGTGCGCCTGGACCAGCCGCGCGCCCCGCGCAAGCGGCTGCTGCCGGAGTACGACCCGGAGGCCTTCGGCCGGTTCTCGGAACGGATCGCCCGCTTCCTGGGCACGGGGCGCTTCATCGTCTGGATGACGCTGATCATCATCGTGTGGGTGGTCTGGAACGTCTTCGCGCCCCCCGCCCTGCGCTGGGACGAGTACCCGTTCATCTTCCTGACGCTGATGCTGTCCCTCCAGGCGTCGTACGCCGCCCCGCTGATCCTCCTCGCGCAGAACCGCCAGGACGACCGGGACCGCGTCACCCACGAGCAGGACCGGGCGCAGAACGAGCGGTCCATCGCGGACACCGAGTACCTCACGCGGGAGATCGCGTCGCTGCGGATGGGGCTCGGCGAGGTCGCCACCCGCGACTGGATCCGCTCGGAGTTCGTGGACCTGATCAAGGAGATGGAGGAGCGGCGCTCCCTATTCCCGCCCGAGTCCGCTTCCGGGAGTGACGAAGGCGACCGCTGACGGGGCTTTCCCGGGGCGGCAGTGAGCGCCGTACCATCACGGTATGGCTATGGAAGACGCGGTGCGCGAAGCACTGGCGACGGTGAACGACCCCGAGATCCACCGACCGATCACTGAACTCGGCATGGTCAAATCGGTTGAGATCGGGGCAGACGGCACGGTTGCTGTCGCGGTCTATCTCACCGTCTCCGGCTGCCCGATGCGCGAGACCATCACCAGCAACGTGCGCGAGGCGGTCGAGCGCGTCGAGGGTGTGACAAGCGTCTCCGTCGAGCTCGACGTGATGAGCGACGAACAGCGCAAGGAACTCGCGGGCGCGCTGCGCGGCGGCACCGCCGAGCGCGAGGTGCCCTTCGCCCAGCCCGGCTCGCTGACCCGGGTCTACGCGGTGGCGTCCGGCAAGGGCGGCGTCGGCAAGTCCTCGGTGACGGTCAACCTGGCCGCGGCGATGGCGGCGGACGGGCTGAAGGTCGGCGTCGTCGACGCGGACATCTACGGCCACAGCGTGCCGCGCATGCTGGGCGTGGACGGCAGGCCCACCCAGGTCGAGAACATGATCATGCCGCCGTCGGCGCACGGCGTGAAGGTCATCTCGATCGGCATGTTCACACCGGGCAACGCGCCGGTGGTGTGGCGCGGCCCGATGCTGCACCGCGCGCTCCAGCAGTTCCTCGCGGACGTGTACTGGGGCGACCTGGACGTGCTGCTGCTCGACCTGCCGCCGGGCACCGGCGACATCGCGATCTCGGTGGCGCAGCTCGTTCCGAACGCCGAGATCCTCGTGGTGACGACGCCTCAGCAGGCGGCGGCCGAGGTCGCCGAGCGGGCCGGCTCCATCGCCGTGCAGACCCACCAGAAGATCGTCGGCGTCGTCGAGAACATGTCGGGCCTGCCGTGCCCGCACTGCGACGAGATGGTCGACGTCTTCGGCACCGGCGGCGGCCAGAAGGTCGCCGAGGGGCTCACGAAGACGACCGGCGCGAACGTGCCGGTGCTGGGCGCCATCCCGATCGACGTACGGCTGCGGGAGGGCGGCGACGAGGGCAAGCCCGTCGTGCTGACCGACCCGGACTCGCCGGCCGGCGCCGCGCTGCGGGCGATCGCGGGCAAGCTGGGCGGCCGCGCGCGCGGCCTGTCGGGCATGTCGCTGGGCATCACCCCCCGCAACAAGTTCTGACCCGTCCCGGGGCCCTTCCCGGGGATGACGAAGGGGGGCGCCGCCCGTGTGGGCGGCGCCCCCCTTCGTCATGCCTCCGGGCCGGCTCCGCCTAGTCGTGGGCGTACGTCGTGATGTCCTTGATCACCGAGAAGCCCAGTCCGTACGCGCTCATGCCGCGCCCGTACGCCCCCAGGATCACGCCGTCCTCGCCCGCTCCCGCCAGCACCCAGCCGAACTCCGTCTCGCGGTAGTGGAAGGGCGCCGGAACGCCGTCCACCGGCAGCGACAGCGACGACCAGACGGGCCCCGACAGATCGTCGGCCAGCGCGAAGGCCGTCTCGGTCTGCTGGTCCAGCCAGTCGTCGCGCAGCGAGTGGTCGAGCTGCGCGGGCCAGGTGGCGGAGAGCAGGCCGGAACCGGCCAGCCAGGCGGCGGAGGAGACCGACGTGGCCTCCATCACACCCGTACCGTCCTCACTGCGCCGAACGGGGCTGTTGGCGACGGTGACGACCACCACGAAGCTCTCCCTCTCCTGGGCGTCGTCGGCGGTGGGCCGTATCGACGGCTCCTCGCCGTGGCCCGTGGATCCGTACTGCACCGTGCCGTCCGCCGCCATGCCGACCTGCATCAGCCAGCGGGGCCCGGTGAACGCCTCGTCCAGCCCGTACCAGGGGAAAGGTGCGCGCAGATAGCCGTCGACCGTACGCCGGGCCGCTGGCACCCCCTCCGCTGTGGACGTGCTGGGCAACAGGGGTGCTTCCTGCGCTCCGACCCGACTCGTGGTCTCCATCTATCCGGCCGCCTCCTTGATCCGTGGCGTCCGGCGCGGCCCGCCCCCCTCGGGCGTCCTCGCATCCGGACAGATGGAGGATAGCCACCTTGACGCGGCTCGGCCGGAAGGGCGGGCCTCAGGTGGCGTCTGCGTCGAAGGGCGGGCGCTCGCCCCCGGCGGGCGTTTCGCGCTTCCTGAGCAGGTCCGGAGCGCCGGCCGGCTCCTTCGACAGGTTCGCCCTGCCGGCGGAGCCGTTCGGGGAACCCTTCGACGAACCGCTGTCGCGCCCGTGCACCGCGTCCGCGACCTCGGCCATCTCGCTCTTGAGGTCGAAGCTGCTGCGGATCTCCTTGAGCCCGAGGTCGTCGTTCTCCATCAGCTGCTTGCGGACGAAGGTCTTCGGGTTCAGGTCCTCGAAGTCGAAGTCCTTGAACTCCGGACCGAGTTCGGAGCGGATGTCCTGCTTCGCGCTCTCGGAGAACTCACGGAGCTTGCGGATCATCCCCGTGACGTCCTGGATGAGTTTCGGCAGCTTCTCCGGCCCGAAGACGAGCACCGCAAGGACCACGAGCGTCACCAGCTCGAGTGCGCCTATGTCACTGAACACCTTGTTGCTCCTTGGGTTCTCCGCGCCCGCAGGTCGGGTGGGCCTCCCCGCCGCAGGCAGAGGACCGGTCCGGGCCCGGTCCACGGTACCCGCCCGATCTGTCCGGACGGTACCTTCACGCAACACTCATATGGACGCTTGTGCCGTCGCTCACGTTCTGCCGCTCACCTGCCGTCCGCCGAGCCGAGCGTCACGGTGACGGCCCGCTCCCGGCCCGCGCGCACCACGGTCAGTTCGAGGCGGTCGCCGGGGCGGTGGGCGCGGATCCTGACGATCAGCTCCTGGCCGTTGTGCACCTTCCGGCCGTCGACCTCGGTGATGACGTCGCGCGGCTCGATCCCGGCCCGGGCGCCGGGGCCGTCGGGCGTCACCGCCGGGCCTTCCGCGCCCTTGGTGCCGACGCGGGCGCCGTCGCCCGCGTACTTCATGTCCAGGGTGACGCCGATCACCGGATGCGTCGCCCGGCCCGTGTTGATCAGTTCCTCGGCGACCCGCTTGCCCTGGTTGATGGGGATCGCGAAGCCCAGGCCGATGCTGCCGCCCTGGCCGCCCTCCAGGCCCGTACCGCTGTCGGCCGCCCGTATCGCGCTGTTGATGCCGATGACACGGGCCTGGGTGTCCACCAGCGGTCCACCCGAGTTGCCCGGGTTTATCGGAGCGTCGGTCTGGAGCGCGTTGACATAGCTGATGTCGCTGCCGTCGCCCTTCTCGCCGCCCGCGGTGATGGGGCGCTCCTTGGCGCTGATGATCCCGGAGGTCACGGTGTTCTGGAGGTCGAACGGCGCGCCGATGGCCACCACCGGGTCCCCCACCCGTACGTTCTCGGAGTTGCCCAGGGGCAGCGGCTTGAGCCCGTCGACCCCCAGGACGCGGACGACCGCGAGGTCGTAGCCGCTGTCCTTGCCGACGATCTTCGCCTTGGCGCTCTGGCCGCCGCTGAAGGTGACGGTGATGGTGCCGCTCGCTCCGGCCGGGTCCACCACGTGGTTGTTGGTGAGGATGTGGCCCTTCGCGTCGAGCACGAAGCCGGTGCCCGTGCCCTGCTCACCGGCCCCGCCGACATGCAGGGTGACCACGCTCGGCAGGGCGCTGGCCGCGATGCCCGCGACGCTGTCGGGGGCGCGGCCCTTGCCGTCCTCCGCCCGGGCCTGGGGAAGCTCGACGCGGGTGATGCCGCCGTTGCGTTCGACGTACGCCCCGACGCCGCCGCCGATGCCGCCGGCGACCAGCGCGATCAGCAGCGCCCCGGCGAGCAGCGCACCCGGGCGGCCCTTCTTCTTCCGGCCGCCGTCCGCGCCCGAGGGATCACCGGGGTGGACCAGCGGCTGCCGGTGCACGCCCCAGGGGTCGTACTCCAGCCAGTGGGAGGGCTGGAGGTGCGGCGCCGGGGGCGCGCCGGCCCCGGTCGCCGAAGGCGCTGCGGGCGGTACGAAGGTGCCCTGCGGCGGGGTCGGCACCGGCCGCTGCACGGGCGGCGCGGGGGCCCAGGGCCCCGGGCCCCCGTACGGCGGTGTCGCGTACGGATCGGGCGCGTGCAGGGGCTGCGGACGCGGCTGCGGCGGTGTCTGCGTGGGCCCGGAGCCCTGGGGCGTCACGGGGACGGGCTCCGCGGCCGCCGGCACCGGCTCGGCGGCTTCGGCCGCTGAAGGCCCGGCCGTCCGGTCGGCCGCCTGGGCCGGGTCCGGCCCCGGTGTCCGGTGGACCGGCGCGGGACGGCTCCACCACTTCGCCTTCGGCCCGGTGGGCATGCCCTCGTCCATGTTCTCCCCGCAACCCCACGAGCACGCCCGTCGGGCCGTGCCACTTCGCTGTCCGCGCCCCCGTGGGGGCACCCCTCCCAGGATTCAACCAGTCTCAGGGGTAAACGGGCAGCCCGGACGGGGACGGAGCGGCCAGCCGCAGCGGCGACGGTGCGGTCAGCGACGGGCTCCGGCCGGGGACGGGCCCCAGCGACAGGGCGGAAGCCGACGGACGTATCAGCGGCAGCGGGAGCTGGCCGGTGAGCGCGGGCGCCGAGAAAGGCTGCGTCAGCGAGACACCGTGGGCTCCGGCAGCCACCGGGCCGGCCGTGGCGGCGGGGGCGGGCCGCGCGGTGGACGCGGCCAGGAGGCCGTTGACCGCGGGGCGGCGGCGGGTGTTCTCCGTGGCGGCGCCGCTCGGGCCCGCCGCACGCAGCGGCGTGACGTTGTTGCCCGATCCGCCGCTCCTGGCACTGGGCTCGCCCGCGGATCCGACGGGCATGGCGCCGCCGAGCGCGAACGCGGCGAGCGAGACGGCGCTCGCCGCCGCGAAGGCCAGCCGCCTCCCGCGCCCGCCGGAGCGCTCCGCCTCCGCGCGGCCCACGTCGTGGATCCGGAAACCACGGCCGGACGCGGCGCCGGGGAGTGCGCCGCCGTGCCCGGCGGCCGGCACGTAGTGGAAGTCGAAGGTGCCGCCGGGTCTCGCTCCCGGGGCGTTGCCGCCGAAGACTCCGTGCCCGAAGCCTCCCTGCCCGAACGGTCTGGTGCCGTCGCCGTCCTCACCGTCGGGCCCGCCACCGGATCCGCCGGGCAGCCCCTGGAGCCGGGCGAGCAGCCCCTCGGAGGGCGGCGGCGGAGCGGTCGTGGAGAAGACGTTCTTCAGGCGGCGCTGGGCGTCGGCCTCGGCCTTGCACTTGGCGCAGGTCGCCAGGTGCGACAGGACACGCTCGCGGACGTCGTGGCTCAGCTCGCCGTCCACCAGGGCGGCCAGCCGGTCCCCCAGGTGCTGCTCGGCAGAGGTCGGTCGGGTGCCACTCACTCGGCTCCGCCCTCTCCGCCCACCGCGGGGACACCTGGGCCCACGGTCGCGAGCGAGCGCTGCTCGGCGCGCGCTTCGGGAGACCGGTGCTTCAGGGCCTTGCGCAGGTGGGAGCGGCCGCGGTGGATACGGCTGCGTACGGTCCCGAGCTTGACGCCCAGGGTCGCGGCGATCTCCTCGTACGACAGGCCCTCGATGTCACAGAGCACGACCGCCGCCCGGAACTCGGGCGCGAGGGTGTCCAGCGCCTGCTGCACGTCCGCGTCGAAGTGGGTGTCGTTGAAGACCTGCTGCGGGGACGGCTCGCGGCTCGGCAGCCGCTCCGCGGCGTCGTCGCCGAGCGCGTCGAAGCGGATGCGCTGCTTGCGGCGGACCATGTCCAGGAAGAGGTTGGTCGTGATGCGGTGCAGCCAGCCCTCGAAGGTGCCGGGCGTGTACGTCGACAGCGAGCGGAAGACGCGGACGAAGACCTCCTGCGTGAGGTCCTCGGCGTCGTGCTGATTTCCTGTCAGGCGGTAGGCGAGACGGTAGACGCGACCGCTGTGCGTGCTGACGATCTCCTCCCATGTGGGAGGCGTCCACGCCTGAGATTCCGCATCTGAGGCGAAGGTCGCGGTCTGTGCGGAGTGCGTGGGACGTGCGCGGTCAGCAATGTCGGTCACGGATTTCGGCTCACCCGCCGACCTGAGAAAGCGCCGCAGCACTCCTCCCCGATCCACAGGCGCAGCCGCACCTCCCCTATCGGCTCTGGTGGTGTCCAGTGGAGCCCCTACCATAGCCACCTCGCCCGTTAGCTCCGGATAAGCATCTTTACGAGAATTTGGAACTCGCATGCGGTCCTGATCCATGTCTCCCCTGTCCTCTTCCAACGCCCGGTCCCATCTGCGGGTTCCCGACGCCAGCGGATACAGTCACGGTTGCGCCAACTACGGGGACAGGAGAGGGCCATTACCGCCAACCGGCAGACGAACTGGGCGTTCGCCGACGCCTATGTCGCCGAGGACGAAGCCCTGCGCTGGGCGCGTGACCGGGCCGAGGAGGCAGGACTGCGCTCGGTGTCGCCCGGCACCGGCGCCGCGCTGCGCCTTCTCGCCGCCACCGCGGACGCCAAGGCGGTGGCCGAAATCGGTACGGGCACCGGCGTTTCCGGCATCTACCTGCTGAACGGGATGCGGCCCGACGGCGTGCTCACCACCGTGGACCCGGAGCCGGAGCGGCAGCAGTTCGCCCGCGAGGCGTTCCGCGCGGCCGGCTTCGCCGGGAACCGTGCGCGCTTCATTCCCGGCCGCGCCCTGGACGTGCTCCCCCGCCTCGCCGACGGCGGGTACGACCTCGTCTTCTGCGACGGCGACCTGCACGAGTGCCTGGACTACCTCGCCGAATCGTTGCGTCTGCTGCGACCCGGCGGGATCGTCGTGTTCGAAGGCGTCTTCGCGGACGGCCGTACGGTCGACTCCTCGGCGCAGGCGGTGGAGGTCCAGCGCCTGCGCGAACTGCTGCGCGAGGTGCGCGAGAGCCGCAGTCTCCTCCCGACGCTGCTCCCGGTCGGCGACGGCCTCCTCTGCGCGGTACGCCGTAGCTGACCCGGGCCGCCCCGCGCGGCCCGGGGCCGGACACACCACTGCCCCGGCACGCTCGTGGCGTGCCGGGGCAGTGGAAAGTTCGGTGCTTCCGCGTTAGCCGACGACCTTCTTCAGAGCGTCGCCGAGCGCATCGGCCTCATCCGGAGTCAGCTCGACGACAAGTCGTCCGCCGCCTTCGAGCGGAACGCGCATGACGATGCCCCGCCCCTCCTTGGTCACCTCGAGCGGGCCGTCGCCCGTTCGCGGCTTCATGGCCGCCATGCTCGTTCCCCTTCCTGAAACCAGCTCATCGCAGCCGACAACCCAGGTGTCACCGGCATCGAACACATTGCTTCCAGGTCATTATCCCGCATCACAGGACCCAATGACCAACATCGTTCGGCATCGCTTGCGCAACGCGCTCTCTCAAAACCACTCAATTCGGCGTTCCGCCTGCGATACTTCGCCGCCGCTGGGCACCTGGGGGCCTCACTTTGTTAGACGCAGGTCACATGTGCAGCTCCGGTGATCTCCGCCATGCTGGGCGAGGACATGCCTGCCGAGCTGCAAAAGGGGACCCACCGATGGCCGACACCGTGCTCTACGAGGTGACCGACGGACTCGCGACGATCACGATCAATCGTCCCGAGGCCATGAACGCCATGAACACCGAGGCCAAGGTCGCCCTGCGGGACGCGGTGGAGGCCGCGGCCGCCGATCCGGCGGTACGGGCGGTCCTGCTCACCGCCGCCGGCCGGGCGTTCTGCGTGGGCCAGGACCTCAAGGAGCACATCTCCTCGCTCGCCGCCGACCGCGAGGCGGGCACCGGCCGGACCATGAACACGGTGCGCGAGCACTACAACCCCATCGTGCGGGCCCTCACCGGGATGCCGAAGCCCGTCGTCGCCGGGGTCAACGGCGTCGCCGCCGGCGCGGGCGCGGGCTTCGCGCTCGCCGCCGACTACCGTGTCGTCGCCGACACCGCCGCTTTCAACACGTCCTTCGCGGGGGTCGCGCTGACCGCCGACTCGGGCGTCTCGTGGACCCTGCCGCGCCTGATCGGCCAGAGCCGCGCCGCCGACCTGCTGCTCTTCCCGCGCTCGATCTCCGCACAGGAGGCCTTCGACCTGGGCATCGCCAACAAGCTGGTGCCCTCCGCCGACCTGGCCGCCGAGGCCGAGGCCGTCGCCCGCGCCCTGGCCGCGGGCCCCACCCTGGCGTACGCCGCGCTCAAGGAGTCCCTGGCGTACGGCGCGGACCACAGCCTGGGCGAGACCCTCGAGAAGGAGGACGAACTCCAGACGAGGGCGGGCGCGTCGGAGGACCACGCCATCGCCGTCCGGGCGTTCATCGCCAAGGAGAAGCCGCAGTACCTCGGCCGCTAGGCCCGTGCCGCTCCGCGCGCCACGCACTGGGCGAGGTGGTCGTCCACCAGGCCGCACGCCTGCATCAGCGCGTACGCCGTCGTGGGGCCGACGAACCGTATGCCGCGCTTCTTGAGCGCCTTGGAGAGCGCGACGGACTCCGGGGTGATCGCGGGGACGTCCGAGACCGTCCGCGGGGCCGGGCGCGCCGCGGGATCCGGGGCGTACGACCAGATCAGGGTGTCCAGCTCGCCGGCGTGCCAGCCGGCGAGCGTCCTGGCGTTGGCGAGAGTCGCCTCGATCTTGGCGCGGTTGCGGATGATCCCGGGATCGGCGAGCAGGCGCGCGGCGTCCTCGTCGGTGAAGGCGGCCACCGACGCGATCCTGAAACCGGCGAAGGCGGTGCGGAAGCCCTCGCGCCGGCGCAGGATCGTCAGCCAGGACAGACCGGACTGGAACGCCTCCAGGCAGAGGCGCTCGTACAGCGCGTCGTCGCCGTGGACCGGCCGGCCCCACTCCCCGTCGTGGTACGCGACGTACTCCTCGGTGGCCAGGCCCCACGGGCAGCGGAGCCTGCCGTCGGGGCCCGGCGCGGCGCCGCCGCCCGCCTCCGTCTCCGTCATGACCGGGGCTCGTCGCCGGAGGCGGGGGCGTCCTTGGAGGGGGCGTCCTTGGGGAGGGTGTTCTCGAAGGGGGCGTCCCCGAAGAGGCCCGCGCCGCCGATCGCGCCGGCCTGGACACCGGCCAGCGCGGCCTCCAGCTCGGCGATCCGCGCGTCCCGCTCGGCGAGCTCGGCGCCGAGGCGGCCGAGCACGTCGTCGACGTCACCCATCCGGTAACCCCGGGGGGCCATCGGAAGGCGCAGCGCCTCGATGTCGGCGCGGCCCACCGGGCGCGTCGCGGGCAGCGGGTCCACGAGCTGTTCGGGCGCCGCTTCGGGCAGGGCCCCGCCGGCGCCGTCTCCTCCGCCGACCACGGCGAGGGTGACCGCGGCGACCACGACGACCATCGCCACCACCAAGAACAAGAACACGAGAGTCTCCCCGGGCCACGCGCGCATGCCGAAACCGTCCAGTCCCGATCGTGCCATGCGGCACCGACGGTTAAGGTCGCAGGCGACCGACGCAAGGAGGAAAAACGGTGCTCAGGCTGGGACGACGCGAGTTCGGAGCGCACGAGCCGGTGATCATGGCGATCGTGAACCGGACCCCTGATTCCTTTTACGACCAGGGTGCGACGTTCCACGACGAGCCCGCGCTCGCCCGCGTCGAGCAGGCGGTGTCGGAGGGCGCCGCCATCATCGACATCGGCGGCGTGAAGGCCGGCCCCGGCGAAGAGGTGAGCGCGGCCGAGGAGGCGCGGCGCACGGTCGGTTTCGTGGCCGAGGTGCGCAGGCGCCACCCGGACGTGGTGATCAGCGTCGACACGTGGCGGCACGAGGTGGGCGAGGCGGTCTGCGAGGCGGGGGCGGACCTGCTGAACGACGCGTGGGGCGGCGTCGACCCCCGGCTGGCCGAGGTGGCGGCCCGTTACGACGTGGGCCTGGTGTGTACGCACGCGGGCGGCGCGGAGCCGCGGACCCGGCCGCACCGGATCGCGTACGACGACGTGATGGCGGACATCCTCGGCGTCACGCTCGGCCTGGCGGAGCGCGCGGAGAGCCTGGGCGTACGGCGTGACGCGATCCTGATCGACCCGGGGCACGACTTCGGCAAGAACACCCGGCACAGCCTGGAAGCGACCCGCAGGCTGGGCGAGATGGTGGAGACGGGGCGGCCGGTGCTGGTCTCGCTGTCCAACAAGGACTTCGTCGGCGAGACGCTCGACAAGCCGGTGAAGGAACGGGTCGTCGGGACGCTGGCGACGACGGCGGTGTCGGCGTGGCTGGGGGCGCAGGTCTACCGCGTGCACGAGGTGGCGGAGACGCGGCAGGTGCTGGACATGGTGGCGTCCATCGCGGGGCACCGGGCACCGGCGGTCGCCCGGCGGGGGCTGGCCTGAGCGGGGGCGGGCGGGGCGCGGGACGGCGCTCCCCGGACTCCCCCGGGCTTCGTCCGGGGCCCCGAGGGGCTGAAGGCCGCCGCGCTGCCGCGGCCTTCAGCCCCTCCCGCCCTCCGGCTGCTACCGCTCCGACTCCTTCGACACCAGCGCCACCGCTTCCTCCACACTGTCCGTCACGTGGAACAGCAGCAGGTCACTCTCGGACGCCTTGCCCTGAGCGATCACCGTGTCGCGCAGCCAGTCGACCAGACCGCCCCAGTACGCCGTGCCGAAGAGCACGATCGGGAAGCGGGTGACCTTGCGGGTCTGCACGAGGGTGAGGGCCTCGAAGAGTTCGTCCAGGGTGCCGAGGCCGCCCGGCAGGACCACGAAGCCGTGCGCGTACTTCACGAACATGATCTTGCGGACGAAGAAGTAGCGGAAGTTCACGCCGATGTCGACGTGCGGGTTGATGCCCTGCTCGAAGGGCAGCTCGATCCCGAGGCCGACCGAGATGCCCTTGGCGTCCCGCGCCCCCTTGTTCGCGGCCTCCATCGCGCCGGGGCCGCCGCCCGTGATCACCGCGAACCCCGCTTCGGCCAGGGCCCGGCCGAGCTCCACGCCCGCTTCGTAGTCGGGCATGCCGGGCCGCGTGCGGGCCGAACCGAAGACGCTGATGGCGGCCGGAAGTTCGGCGAGGGCGCCGAAGCCGTCCACCAGTTCCGCCTGCATCCGCATGACCCGCCAGGGGTCGGTGTGCACCCACCCCGTGTCACCGTCGGAGTCCAGCAGCCGCTGGTCGGTCGTGCCCGGCTGGATCTGGTCGCGGCGGCGTACCACAGGGCCCAGACGCTGCTCTTCCGGTACCCGCTCCTCTTCAGGAATCGTCATGCCGTACTCCCTCCGCTGCCGAACATTGTCCGGTCAGGGTAGATCCACAGACGTGACGAACAGTGAAATTCAGGCAGTCAGCCAGGCGCGCAGTCGTTCTTCGCAGTGCGTGATGCGCTCGACGGCGACGTGCTCGTCCCGCTTGTGCGCGAAAAGCGCGTCCCCGGGCCCGTAGTTGACCGCGGGCACACCGAGCGAGCTGAAGCGCGCGACGTCGGTCCAGCCGAACTTGGGCTGCGCGCTGCCGCCCACCGCCTCCATGAACGCCGCGGCGGCCGGGTGCGAGAGGCCGGGCAGGGCCGCCCCCGAGTGGTCGTCCACGACGAACTCCGCGATGCCGCAGTCCTGGAAGACCTCCCGCACGTGCGCGAGCGCCTCCTCCTCGCCGCGGTCGGGCGCGTAGCGGAAGTTGACCGTCACCGTGCACGCGTCGGGGATGACGTTGCCCGCCACGCCGCCCTCGATCGCGACGGCGTTGAGGCCCTCGCGGTACTCCAGGCCGTCGATCACGGGCCGCCTCGGCTCGTACGCCGCGAGCCTGGCCAGGATCGGCGCGGCCGCGTGAATGGCGTTGGACCCCATCCAGCCGCGCGCCGAATGCGCCCGCTCGCCCGTCGTGCGCAGCAGGACCCGCAGAGTGCCCTGGCAGCCGCCCTCGACCTGCGCGTCGGACGGCTCCAGGAGTACGGCGAAGTCGCCCGCGAGCCAGTCGGGGTGCGCGTCGGCGATGTGTCCCAGGCCGTTCAGGTGCGCGGCGACCTCTTCGTTGTCGTAGAAGACGAAGGTCAGGTCCCGGTTGGGGGCGGGGACGGTCGCGGCGATGCGCAGCTGGACGGCGACGCCGGACTTCATGTCGCTCGTCCCGCAGCCCCACAGGACGCCGTTCTCGTCGAGCCTGGACGGCACGTTGCCGGCGATCGGGACGGTGTCGATGTGCCCGGCCAGGATGACCCGCTCGGCGTGCCCCAGGTCCGTGCGGGCCACCACGTTGTTGCCGTGCCGGTCGACGGTGAGGTGCGGCAGCGCGCGCAGCGCCTCCTCGACGGCGTCGGCGAGTGCCTTCTCGCTGCCGCTCTCCGACGGGAAGTCGACGAGCCGGGCGGTCAGCGCGGGGGCGTCCAGGGCGAGGTCAAGCATGGTTTCGGCCATGCCCCGAGCCTAACGGTCCGGGCCGGGCAGGAGGCAGGCGGACGGAAGCGCGAGGACCCCACGGGGCCCGCACCCGCCTCCAGTACCTTTGGCAGCGTGCCTGAGTCCACCTCTTCCATAACCCGCGGCCGCATCCTGCGCATCGTGGCGGGTGTCGCCGTGCTGCTGGCGTTGGCCGGGTACATGGTGGCGCAGTACGTGACCGGCGGCGGAGGCGCGCCGCGCTGCGTCGTACGTTCCGCGGAGGGTGACGGGGCGACGTACGAGATCACTCCGGAGCAGGCGGTCAACGCCGCGACGATCTCCGCCGTCGGCACCTCGCGCGGGCTGCCGGAGCGGGCGGTGACGATCGCGCTCGCGACCGCGCTCCAGGAGTCGGCGCTGCGCAACATCGAGCACGGCGACCGGGACTCGCTCGGTCTCTTCCAGCAGCGCCCCTCGCAGGGCTGGGGAACCGAGAAGCAGATTCTCGATCCCGGTTACTCGGCGGGGAAGTTCTACGAGCACCTGGAGAAGGTCCCCGGCTACTCCCGGCTGCCGCTGACCGTCGCCGCCCAGCGCGTCCAGCGCAGCGGCTTCCCGCAGGCGTACGCGAAGCACGAGCCGGACGCGGCCCTGCTGGCCGCCGCGCTCACCGGGCGCGCGCCCGCGTCGCTGACCTGCTCGACGCCCCCGGGCGCGCAGCGGGGCGAGCCGGCCGACGTACGGGCCGCGCTGGTACGGGACTTCGGGGCCGGCGTACTGCCCGGCGCCCGGGCGGCGGGATCCCCGGGCCCGGCGCGGGCCGCCGGCGCACCGGCCGGTGCGGGCGACTCCGCGGGCGCGAGCGCGAATCCCGGCGGCACCTCCGCGGCGACGGTGACCGTGCCGGTACCCGCGCGGGCGGCGGGCGGCGGCAGGGCCGGCGGGGACCGGCGCGGCTGGGAGCTCGCGCACTGGGCCGTCGCTCACTCCTCCGAGCTGCACATCGAACAGGTCTCCTATGCGGGCCGCGTGTGGACCACCGGGGATTCCGGGAAGAAATGGCAGCCGGAGAGCGCGGGGAAGGGCTCCGGAGAGGTCCGGATCACCACTGCGCAGTAGTGCGAACGGTCACCCGGGAGCGGTAAGCGGATCGCGCGGGAGGCGGGGTGCGCACGCGCCTGCGGCCCCTCACTCCTCCCTCGCTCTTTTCCCCGGGAAACAAAGGGAAGCAGCCCCACGGCGCCCCGTTCCCGCGCAGATCATTTGCCCGGGTTCATCCACAGCCGATAATGCGACGCATTGCAAACTCTTTACCTTGGTGCACCGCAACCTCTCCCGCCCTGTGAGCGGTTGTCATGGCGTCTGGCCGTCGGACCGACTGTCCCGACTCAACGTCCCTCCCGCCTAGAAGGAGCACCATGTCTCTCCCCCTGACCCGTCGGATCGCCCGTGCCGCACTGATCATCGCGGCCGGCGCAGCCCCCGTGGTCGGTGCTGCCGGCTCCGCGAGCGCCGCCGGCCTTCCCGCCGCGGAGCTGGGCGGCCTGACCGCCCTGGACGGCGCCAGTCTCGGCGACACCGTCGACGGAGCGGCGCAGAAGAGCACCAAGGCGGCGGGTGACACCGGCAGCAAGGCCGTCAAGAAGGCCGTCCCGGCCGCGGGCGAGACCGTCGGCAAGACCGGCAAGACGGCCACCCCGGCCGCGCAGAAGGCGGCCGGTGACGTCGCGGGCTCCGCCGGCGACGTCGTCGGTGACACCGCGACGACCGCGACCGACAGCGGCCTGCCCGTCGGCGGCGGCAGCCTGCCGACCGACCAGCTGCCCACCAAGGGCCTCCCGCTCGGCTAGTCCGTACGCGAAGCAGAAGCAAGCAGAACGAACAGAACGAACAGAAGGGGCCCCGGGGAGCACGAACTCCCCGGGGCCCCTTCGCGCGCTGCGGGTGCCGTCAGCCGCCGAGGCGCTTGACCGCCGCCGCGACGCG
The DNA here is from genome assembly GCF_053591575.1 of Streptomyces altiplanensis. Lineage (NCBI taxonomy): Bacteria > Bacillati > Actinomycetota > Actinomycetes > Kitasatosporales > Streptomycetaceae > Streptomyces > Streptomyces altiplanensis. The sequence goes on from NZ_JBSFUB010000053.1 coordinate 39,386, forward strand.
CTCGTCGGTGGCCGTGAACGCCACCCGTACGAAGCGGTCCCCCGCAGCCCCGTAGAAGTCGCCGGGAGCCACCAGGATCCCCAGCTCCGCCAGGTGGGCCACCGTCTCCCAGCACGGCTCGTCACGCGTCGCCCACAGGTACAGGCTCGCCTCGCTGTGCTCGATCCGGAAACCGTGGGCCTCCAGCGCGGTCCGCAGCGCCGCGCGCCGGTCCGCGTACCGCTCCCGCTGCTCCGCCACGTGCGCGTCGTCGCCGAGCGCCGCGGCCGTCGCCGCCTGCACCGGCGCCGGCGTCATCATGCCGCCGTGCTTGCGGATCAGCAGCAGGTCGCCCAGGACGGCCGCGTCGCCCGCGACGAAGGCCGCGCGGTAGCCGGCCAGGTTGGAACGCTTGGAGAGCGAGTGGACGGCGACGATGCCCTCGTACGTACCGCCGCAGACGTCCGGGTGCAGTACGGAGACGGGCTCGGCCTCCCAGCCCAGCTCCAGGTAGCACTCGTCGCTGAAGACCAGCACGCCGTGCTCGCGCGCCCACGCGACGATCCGGGTCAGCTCGTCCTTGGCCAGGACACGGCCCGTCGGGTTCGACGGCGAGTTGAGCCAGAGGAGCTTGAGGCGGGTGGGGTCGAGGTCCGCCACGGGGTCGTCGTACACGACCGGCTCGGCGCCCGCCAGCCGCGCGCCCACCTCGTACGTCGGGTACGCGAGCCGGGGGTACGCCACCTGGTCGCCGGCGCCCAGCCCGAGCTGCGTCGGCAGCCAGGCCACCAGCTCCTTCGAGCCGACGACGGGCAGGACGTTGGTGTGCGCCACGCCGCGCGCGCCCAGGCGCCGCTCCACCCACCCCGTGAGCGCGTCCCGCAGCGCGGCCGTGCCCCACACCGTCGGATAGCCCGGGGAGTCCGCGGCCGCGACGAGGGCCCGCCGGATCAGTTCGGGGACCGGGTCGACGGGCGTGCCGACGGACAGGTCCACGATGCCGTCCGGGTGGGCGGCCGCGTTCGCCTTGTACGGCTCCAGCTTGTCCCAGGGGAAGGTGGGCAGGCGGTCAGTGACTGCGGACACGGTGATCGCTTTCTCGTGCTCGTACGGGCTCGCTCTGGCTCTGGAAACGCCCCGGTCCCGTACGGCGGGCAGGCCGTACGGGACCGGGGCGGCGCACTCGCCTCGTCGCTTACTGGTTCTGCGGCGGGAGCGCGGCGATGAAGGGGTGGTCGCGCTCGATCAGGCCGAGCTTGGAAGCACCGCCGGGCGAGCCGAGCTCGTCGAAGAACTCGACGTTCGCCTTGTAGTAGTCCTTCCACTCCTCCGGGGTGTCGTCCTCGTAGAAGATGGCCTCGACCGGGCAGACCGGCTCACAGGCACCACAGTCGACGCATTCGTCCGGGTGGATGTACAAGGACCGGGAGCCCTCGTAGATGCAGTCGACCGGGCACTCCTCGATGCACGCCTTGTCCTTGACGTCGACACAAGGCTGCGCGATGACGTAGGTCACGCTGTCGTTCCTCCTCGATAGGGCGCGGCGGGCCGATCTGCGGCTCCGTCCACGTGGCGCGCGGGAGCGCGGCGTCGTCGATGCCCGCCTCTAGTATCTCCGTTCCCGGGCACGATCCGAACAGGAGGGGCGACCAGAGCTGTGGAATTCACTACCGGCGGACGACTCGAGGTCCGTATTTCACCTGCCGACGTGGGCAAACGGGTATCAGTCAGGCGCCTCGACGAGGCCGGGGCGCCGGGGGCGAAGTTCACCGACACGGTCGGTGTTCTCACATCCTGGGACAGCGGCGTGCTGTCGATCACACGGCGCGGGGGCGAGTCGGTCCGTATCGCCGAATCCTCCCTGGTCGCGGGCAAGGTCGTGCCCTCCGCCCCGGCCCGGCGGCGCGGTCCCGCGGCGACTTTCGAGGAGCTGTCGCGCGCGTGCGCACGCGCGTGGCAGCCCGTCGAGAGCGAGCCGCTCGGTGAGTGGCGGCTGCGCGCCGCCGGCGGCTTCACCCGGCGCGCCAACTCGGTGCTGCCGCTCGGGGACCCCGGGATGCCCGTCGGCGCGGCGCTGGAGTGGGTACGGGAGTGGTACGCGGCGCGGGGGCTCCCCGCGTACGTCCAGGTCTCCACCGGGGCCGAGGGCGCACAGGAACGCCTCGCCGCCGAACTGGAGCGGCTCGGGTGGGTGCGCGACGTCAGCGCCGAGGTGCGGATCGCCGCGCTCGCACCGGTCGGGGACCGGGACGCGGACGTGTCGCGGGTCCGGCTGGAGCGGACGTGCGACACGGCCTGGCTCGCGCGCTACCAGCGGTCGGGGAAGCCGGGGCCGCACGTGACGAAGGTCCTGGAGAGCGGGCCTTCGGTGTGGTTCGCCTCCGTCGCCGGCGAGGGGGAGGTGCCCCTCGCGATAGGGCGGTGCGTCGTCGACGGGCGGTGGGCCGGGTTCCTGGCGGTCGAGGTCGATCCCGCGCACCGGCGGCAGGGGCTCGCCGGTGCCGTGATGACGGCGCTGGCGCGGCGGGCGCTGGAGGAGGGCGCTTCGGCCGCGTGGCTCCAGGTCGAGGCCGGCAACGAGGGCGCGCGGGCGCTGTACGACGGGATGGGTTTCGCCACCCACCACAGCTACCACCACTTCCGGCCGGCGTAGGCGGGGACGAGGGACGCATGGGACGACCGACCGAACGCGAACGGCGGCAGCGGTTCGCCGAGGAGGCCCGCTCCGAGCGGCCGGACCTCGCGCTGCTGTGCCTGCTGGTGGGCGCGGAGGCGGACGGATCGCTGGACGAGGCCGGGATGGACGCGGCCGAGATGGAACTCGACCGGCTGGCGGGCCTGCTGCCGTTCCGTCCCGGCGGGGCGCGGGGGTGGGCCTCGGCCGTGTCCGGCCTGCTGGGGGCGCGGTACGGGTTCGGGGGGTCGCCCGGGGACTACCGGCGGCTGGAGTCCTCACTGCTGCACGAGGTGCTGCGGCGGCGGCGCGGGCTGCCGATCCTGCTGTCCGTCGTATGGATCGAGGTCGCCCGGCGGGCGGGCGCGCCGGTGTACGGGGTCGCCCTGCCCGGGCACTTCGTCGTGGGCTTCGGGTCCGGGGAGGAACGGGTCCTCGTGGACCCCTTCGACGGCGGGCGGCTGCTGACGGGGGCGGACGCGGAGCTGCTGGTGGCGGGGGCGACGGGGGAGCCGCTCGATCCCTCGATGCTGGCGCCGGCGGACCCGCCGGCGATCGTGGCGCGGATCCTGAACAACATCCGGGCGTGGGCGGCGGCCCGCCCGGAGCGTACGGACGTCCAGCTGTGGGCGGTGGAACTGTCCCTGCTGCTGCCCTCGCACGCGGCCCGGCTGAGGTTCGAGCGGGCGCAACTGCTGGTGCAGCGCGGCGACTTCCTGGGCGGCGCGGCGGAGATGGAGGCGTACGCGGAGGTGGTGTCGGCGGTGGACCCGGCGTCGGCGGAGGCCGTCCGCGGCCAGGCGCGGGCGGCACGGGCCCGCCTGAACTGAACACGGGCGCGCCTGAACTGAACACTCTCCCCGTACCCGTGGGGTGAGCCCTCTCTGCACCCGTGGGGTGAGAGCACTGTGTCTTTCGAGGCAGTGGGGGGCGGAGTCGGGGGCACGGGCTTGTAGGAGGGTCCGCGGCCTGCGTAGGGTCCCGGCAACCCCGACCAGATCCCGAAGGTGGTGAGGTGTGCCGCTTTCAGAGCTGAGCCGCCAGACAGGCGTCCCCGTCCGGGCGCTCCAGATGTACCTCGACTTGGAGCTGTTCCGCGCCGAGCCCGTGTACGACGAACGGCATGTCCACCGGATCACGTTGATCAGGACGCTGCTGGATGTCGGGGGGGTCCCGTACGCCGCGGTACGGAGGATCCTGCGCCATATCGACTCCTCCCCGCCGTCGCTGCACGAGGTGCTCGAAACCGTGCTGTACGCCCTGCCCGTACGCGGAACCGCCTGCCGGGAGAAGGAGGAGCAGGAGGAGTGGGCCCGGGCCCGGCAGCACACGGCCCGACTGGCCGAGGCGCGCAACTGGCAGGTGAACGAGGAGAACCCGGCGTGGCTCACGCTCACCCAGGTGCTGGTCGCGTGCGAGTGGCTGGAACAGCGCGATCTGCTGCGGCTGCTGGACACGTACGCCGACGCGCTGGAGCGGATCAGCGAGGCGGAGGTGGCGTTGCTGAGGTCGCGGCCGGCCCCGGACAGCGCCGCGGCCGGCATGGTGACCTCCGCCGTGCTGGGCGATGTTGCGCTGTCCGCGCTGCGCAGGCTTATTCATGAACATTTCTCAAATCTCGCGGAGCGGGGAGAGCCGACGCAACGCAATTGACAGAGGGGCAGCACGGGGCAAGCCTGTTCCTGACGTCGGCCCATTGCCCGGCACCCGCGAAAACGGGCCAAGTTGACGAATGAACAACTGCATTCAGTCACTTGACAACCCGGCGGGGCGCGCGGCATCATCCAACGGATCCCCGAGCCCCTTTCCCCTTGACAGCGTCGTCGAGATGTGCGAAGAGCGGCGTCGGGTGTCAAGCGGCGGGGGGAAAGAGTGTGAGTAACGCGTCATGCCAGGATGCGTTGGACGACCGGACAGATCCCGAGGGTTCGAGACTTGCTGCGCAATTACTGGCGCTCGAACCCGAAATTCTCGATGCCTACAGGCAACACCTGATTGAACAGAAGAACCCTCTGGGAATGCATGCCGAGATCTGGCTCTCCTGCCGTGAGCAGGCCCGCCACATTCTCGCGGAATGCGCCCATGCACTGCGGCACGGAAATTCCGCACCGCTCAACCCCCAGCTGTCCAGGAAAACCCGCAAGCTGGGCGGGGCCCGGATATCCCAGGGAGTCACGCCGGTATATTCCGTGCGCGCGGGGTCTCTGTTCTTCAACCTCACGCTGGGCTTCCTGGGGCGGCTCCTCGAAGGCAGCCCGGGCTCCGAGCACTACCTGATGAAGGCGCTTCCCGCCCTTCAGGCCGCCATCACCCGGCGGCTGGAGGAGGGTTCCACCGGGCAGGAGCTGTTCCTGCTGGACGTCGTACGCGACGCCGCCCAGCAGGGCCGGCACGGAATGGCCCGCGAGATCCACGACCGGATCGGCAGCTCGGCCAGCCTGGCCCTGCGCCAGCTGGAGCTCTACGAGCTCACCCAGAACTCCTCGCCGCCGACGGACGTCCGGCTCAGCAGCCTCAAGCAGGCCATCCTGGAGACGCTGTACACGACCCGGGACATCGTCACCGAGCTCCGCACCCGCAGCGACTCCACCCGGTCCCTCCAGGTCGCGCTCTCCGCCTTCGTGACCGCCATGGCGGTCGAAGAGCCCTCGGTGGAGATCCGGGTGGCCGACCCCGGCGACCTGCTGCCGTCCGCGCTCTGCGACGACTTGTTCATCATGGTCCGCGAGTGCCTGCGCAACGCGCTGGCCCACGCGTCCGCCTCCCGCGTCACCATCGACGTGGAGGTCGACGCCCATCAGGCGCGCGCCGTGGTGCGGGACGACGGCATCGGCTTCTCGCCCGCGAAGCAGCGGGGGAACGGGCTGGCCTCGCTCCACGAGCGGGCGCTGCTGCTGGGCGGAGAGGTCACCATCACCAGTACACCGGGGGCCGGTACGGCCGTCACGCTTTCCGTCCCCATCACGGAGGAGAACCATGCAGACGACGGACCAGGACGCGGAGCCGGCGACTGAGCCCATCCGCATCATCGCCGTGGACGATCACTCGCTCCTTCGCAGCGCGCTGTGCGAACTGATCAACACCGAGCCGGACCTCCATGTGGTGGCGGACGTGAACACCTCCAAGGGCCTCGGTGATCTGATCGAGCGGACGGGGGCGCAGGTGGTGCTGCTCGACGTGGAGATGCCCGACCACCACGCGCCCAGCGTGGTGAGCGAACTGACGGAACGTTTCCCCGAGCTGCACGTCCTCATGCTGACCATGTACCACGAGGCGCAGCTCGTGCAGGAACTGATCGCCCGCGGCGCACGCGGATATCTGCACAAGAGCGTGCCGCGCGAGTCGCTGCTCTCCGCCATCCGCAACACGGCCACGTACGCCCCGAACATCACCATTGCCGTACCGCGCAGCGGAATATCAGAATCCGGTTTTGGCGAGGCGAGACAGACGCTCTCGCCCCGGGAACGCGAAGTCATCACCCACGCGGCGGCGGCCCTGAGCAACCGCCAGATTTCCAACAAGCTGCATATTACCGAAGGTACTGTCAAGCGTCATCTCCGGAACATCTTCGAGAAACTTGGCGCCGTTTCCCGTATCGACGCCGTGAACAAAGCCATCGAAGCCCAGCTGATCAGAAGGCCCTGACCATTCGTCCGCCGGTCCGGCGGAATACTGACGGGCATACATCTTAGGGAGTACGCCTGCTGTTCCATGGTGGTCTGTGCCGCCGCCGGCGTTCGGCATAAATTCGTCGGCATGCCGACAGCGACGTACGCGAGGCCCCAGAGTTCCAGTACCCCCATGTACTCGAGCTATTCGCGTGACACGAAATCTACGAGATTCCATCGCGCACGCCTTCTGCTGTTCTGCCTTCAGGAATGCCGGCCCGCCGTCCTGACCATTTTTCTCGTTCGTTTCGTGGTGGCGGGCACGGCCGGGCTGCCCTCGGTCGCGGCGGCGCCCTCCACCCTGGTGCTCGGCTCGCTGGTGTGGCTGGCTTCGGTCGCCTTCACCTACCTCTACAACGGGGTGACGGACATCGGGGAGGACCGTGCCAACGGCTCCCGCCGCCCCATCGCCCGCGGCGACCTGCCCGTCGCCCACGCCCGGCGCATCGCCTGGGCGCTGGCCGCCTTCGCCCTGGCCGGTGCCGCCTCGCTCGGGCACGTCATGTTCGCCGTCACCCTCTGCATGATCGCGCTCGGGTACGCCTACTCCGCCCCCGGGCTCTCCCTCAAGAGCCGGACCCCGGACACCATCGCGGTGGTCGTCGCCAGCGGTGCCCTCACCTACTTCGCGGGGTGGCTCGCCGGAGCCGCTCCGCTCACGGCCCACCTGGTCGTACTCGCCGTCGCGATGACGCTGTGGATGGGCCTGGTCGGCGCCGTGGCGAAGGACTTCTCCGACGCCCGGGGCGACGCCAAGCACGGCCGGCGCAACTGGACCGTGCTGTGGGGCGGCCGCGTCACCGCGGTCATCGTCTCGGTCAGCGCCGTCGCCATCGGGGCCGGCCTCCTGGTCTGCGCCGTGGCTCTCGCGCTGCCCGGGCTGCTGGCCCCCGCAGCCGTCGTGCTGGCCGGTGCGCTGGTCCTGGCCGGCGCGGCGCTCACCGCACGGCCCGGCGACTCGCGCTCCCGCAGGCGCCTGCCGTACCGGATCTTCATGATCACGCAGCATGCGACGCATCTCGTCACACTCGCCCAGCCGGTCTCCTGACACCGCCTGAAAACTCCCGGAACCGACTGGAGACGCCTGGAGCCGACTGGGCCCACAACGCAGAACGGGGATTCATGATGAGCGACATCAGTGGAGTCAAGGCCGGTTTCCGAATACTGGGGCCCCTGGAGGGGTTCAGTGGCTCCGCGGTGCACCGGCCCCGCGGTCCCAAGGTCCGCAACCTGCTCGCCCTGCTCGCCGTGCGCGCGCACGACATCGTCGAAGTGGACACGCTCGTCGAGGAGCTGTGGGACGGCTCGCCGCCGTCCACCGCCGTCAGCACCGTGCGGACCCACGTGTACCACCTGCGCCAGGAACTGGAGCGCGAGCTGGGCGCCGAGGCCATGCGCGGTGTCATCGCCACCGAGGCCACCGGCTACTCGCTGCGCCCGGCACCCGGCCAGCTCGACCTCGACGCCTTCACCCGGCTGTACGGGCAGGGGCGCGCCGAGATGCGCGCCGGGAACCGCGAGACCGCTCTGGAGCGGTTCGACGCGGCGCTCGGCCTGTGGCGCGGCCGCACCCTCGCCGATGTGACGCAGGGCCGGGTGCTCGCCGGACACGCCGCCAGGATCGAGGAACTTCGGGTGCGCGCACAGGAGTTGCGCATAGAAGCGGCGATGGGCCTGGGCCGCCACCGGGAGCTGGTGCCCGAGCTGCGCCGGCTGGTCGCCACGCATCCGCTCAACGAGTGGATGCACGCCAGGCTGATCGACGCCCTGCACCGCTCGGGGCGCCGCGGCGACGCGCTCCGCGCATTCCACGACGTACGGGCCGTACTGGACCGGGAGCTGGGCCTGGAGCCCTCCGAGGACCTGCGGCAGCTTCAGCATCACATCCTGGCAGGTGGTTCAGCAGCATGAGCACGGCCGACATCAGCATCTGGACGGTGCGCAGCGAGCGGGGGACGGCGTCCCCGGAGGAGGAGTACGCCGTCCTCGACGCGGCGGAGCGCGAGCGGATGTCCCGGTTGCGGCGCGAGCGGGACCGGGCGCGGTACCGCACCGTCCACCACGCGTTCCGCGTGATCGTCGGGCAGCGGCTCGGGATCGCGCCCCAGGAGGTGGGCTTCCGCCGCCACTGCGCGCACTGCGACGAGGACGGGCACGGCAAGCCGGTGCCTCACGGGCCGGACGGGACGGTGCTCTCCGCGAGCCTGTCGCACTCCGGCCGGTACGCCCTGATCGCGGTCTGCGACTCCCCGCAGGTGCCGGTCGGCGTCGACATCGAGCGCATTCGGCCGCACATGGACTGGACCGCGATCCCGTGCGTGTCGGGTGGCCGCAGGACCCACGGCTTCGAGCAGTGGACCCGGGCCGAGGCCCTGGTCAAGGCGGCCGGCACGGGGCTCAGCCGCACTCCTCCCCGCTACACCGGCCAGTCCTTCGGCTCCTGGCGCGCGGCGCGGGTGCCGGGCTCGGAACGCGAGTGGTTCGTACGGAGCGTACGCAGCCCCGACGGGTACGCGGCGTCGGTGGCCGGCTCCAGCCCGGAGGCGCGCGTGAGCGTGGCCGACTGGAGGGGGACCGCCCAGGCCGGGCTGGTGAGACGCTGACCTTCGGCGGAAGCACGGAAGCACGGAAGTACGGGCGGCGGCCCCGGGGCTGGAGCCCCAGGACGGGCGCCCGCGGCCGTCGGCGTGGGTGGTGCTGTGCGGTGTCACCGGTGGTTACGCGGC